>NC_010503.1:0-300000 GCF_000019345.1 Ureaplasma parvum serovar 3 str. ATCC 27815
TTATTTATAAAAAATAGAGGTTACTAATGGCTAATAATTATCAAACTTTATATGATTCAGCAATAAAAAGGATTCCATACGATCTTATTTCTGATCAAGCTTATGCAATTCTACAAAATGCTAAAACTCATAAAGTTTGCGATGGTGTTTTATATATAATTGTAGCCAATGCCTTTGAAAAAAGTATTATTAACGGTAATTTTATTAACATTATTTCTAAATATCTAAGCGAAGAATTCAAAAAGGAAAATATTGTTAATTTTGAATTTATTATAGACAATGAAAAATTATTAATTAATAGCAATTTTTTAATTAAAGAAACTAATATTAAAAATCGTTTTAATTTTAGTGATGAACTTTTACGTTACAATTTTAACAATTTAGTAATTAGTAATTTTAATCAAAAAGCGATTAAGGCGATTGAAAATTTATTTTCAAATAACTATGATAATAGTTCAATGTGTAACCCTTTATTTTTATTTGGTAAAGTTGGTGTTGGTAAAACGCATATCGTGGCTGCTGCTGGTAATCGTTTTGCTAATAGTAATCCTAATTTAAAAATTTATTATTATGAAGGGCAAGATTTTTTTCGAAAGTTTTGTTCTGCTTCGTTAAAAGGGACTAGTTATGTTGAAGAGTTTAAAAAAGAAATTGCTTCAGCAGATTTATTAATTTTTGAAGATATTCAAAATATCCAATCACGTGATTCAACGGCTGAATTGTTTTTTAATATCTTTAATGATATAAAATTAAATGGTGGAAAAATTATCTTAACATCTGACCGTACACCAAACGAACTTAATGGTTTTCATAATCGAATTATTTCGAGATTAGCGTCAGGTTTGCAGTGTAAAATTTCTCAACCCGACAAAAATGAAGCTATTAAAATTATTAATAATTGGTTTGAATTCAAAAAAAAATATCAAATTACTGACGAAGCTAAAGAATATATTGCTGAAGGTTTTCACACTGATATTAGACAGATGATTGGTAATCTAAAACAAATTTGTTTTTGAGCGGACAATGATACTAATAAAGATTTAATAATCACAAAAGATTATGTAATTGAGTGTTCAGTTGAAAACGAAATTCCACTAAATATTGTTGTTAAAAAACAATTTAAACCTGAACAAATAATTGAAATTGTTGCAAAAGAATTAAATATAAAAACAGATTTAATTAAATCTTCTATTAGAAAAAATAATATAGTTTGAGCGCGTGATATTGTTTGTTATATTCTAAAAAATAAACTAAATTTAACTTTAACAGATATTGGTAAATTACTAAACGGACGAGAACACACTACAATTAGTCATAGTATTAGTAAAGTTCAAAAAATTCTTGATGATGAAAATAGTCAAGAAGCACTACAAATTAATCTAATTATCAATAAATTTTAATTTTATTAAAGAAAAGTAATCAAAACTTATTAAAATATTATATATTTATATATAGTGTATTTTCGTGTTTTTGAACTCAAAACATAAAATTACTAATTTTTTATTATTTAACTTATATATTGTAATAAAGGAAGAGAATTATGAGAGATATTCATCCAGTAAGCAAACCATGCGTTTATAATTGTGTAACATGTAAAAAAGAATTTATAATTGATTCTGCAGCAAAAAATACAGAAGTTGCAATTGAAGTTTGTTCAAATTGCCATACATTTTTTATTGGTAAACAAAACGCAACTACAACATTACGTGGTCGTGCTGAAAAACTAAATAATCGTTTTGAAGCTGGTTTAAATAACATTAATAAAAAACCAGAAAAGAAAAAAATACAAGGTAAATCTGAACCAAGAAAAAGTTTAAACGAATTATAATTAATCATCTTGTCATTAATTGCCAAGATTGTTTAATTCTTTTTGTATAATTAAAAATTAGTAGATTAAATAACAGGCAATTAGATTACCTGTTATTTTATTTTTACTAAAATATTTAAAACTGAGGGACTTATGGAATACAACAAAAAACTTTATGAAGCAATTGAACGAGTCGCTATTAAAAATGACGCTTTAAAAAAAGAATTAGAAACGGTTGTAACAGACTTTAAAAAAATTAAAGAGATTAATATACAGTTAAAAAAAACTACTAAAATTGCTGAAGCCTTTGCAAAATATAAACAAAAATTGGATACTGGTATAGCTGCTGAAAAAATATTAAATACAGAAAAAGATTTAGAATTAATCGAATTAGCACAGATGGATTTAGATGAAGCTAAAATTAATATTCCAATAATTGAAAATGATTTAAAAATTATGCTGTTGCCAACTGATCCTAATGATGATAAAAATGTTATTGTTGAAATGCGCCCTGCTGCTGGAGGGGATGAATCATCAATTTTTGTCGGCAATTTGTTTGATACATATCGTGCTTATGCTGAAAATAATAATTGAAAAATGAAAATTATAGAAATGACTCCGAATGCTGTTGGTTTTAGTTTTATTTCTTTTATGATTTCTGGAGAAGAAGTTTATTCACGAATGAAATTTGAGTCAGGAGTTCATCGAGTACAACGTGTACCTGCTACTGAATCTAAAGGAAGAGTACATACGTCAACAATTACAGTTGCTGTTCTTCCAGAACAAGATGAAGTTGATGTTGTAATTAATCCAACAGAATTAAGAATTGATACTTACCGTGCAAGTGGGGCTGGAGGACAGCATGTTAATAGAACAGAATCAGCTGTAAGAATTACGCATATTCCAACAGGGGTTGTTGCTGCATGTCAAGAGGGAAAATCACAAATTGAAAACCGAGAAACAGCTATGAAAATGTTAAGAGCTAAATTATGAGAAGCAGCTCAAGAACAGCAAAATGCAGAATTTGCTAATTTAAGAAAAAATCAAGTTGGTACAGGGGATCGTTCTGAAAAAATCCGTACTTACAATTATCCACAGAACCGCGTTACTGACCATCGTATTAACCTAACATTAAATAAATTAGACCAAATCATGATGGGTGAGTTAGATGAGATTATTGATGCATTAATTGCTGACGAACAAACTGGTTTAATGGCTAATTTAGATATTTAATGACCTACCATCAATTAATTTTTCAAGCATACTCACTACTTGAAAAAAAATTACGTAATCCACAAGTAGCATTTCAGTTGCTGTACGGATTAGATAATAAAATTAACGATTCTTATAGTTTTTCAAATAACCGCTTAACAATTGTAAATTCTAATTTAGAATATACATATTTTAAACTATTAGATGAATTTATTAATGGAAAACCATTAGTGAGAATTTTAGGATATGGCTATTTTTGTGCAAAGCGCTTTTATGTTGATAAAAATGTTTTTGCTTTTCGTGTTGAAACTGAATTATTAATAGATGTTGTTAATAAAGTAATTCAACAATCCACTTATAAAATTAAAAATGTTATTGATGTTTGTTGTGGTAGTGGTGTTTTAGGGTTAAGTACAAAAATGAATTTTAATCAATTGAATGTTTCATTATTAGATATTTCTATTGATGCAATTAATAATTGCAAAAAAAATGCTAAATATCATAACTTAACAGATGTAAATTTTATTCATAAAAGTATGCAAGAATACTTTTTAAACACAAAAAAACGGTTTGATTTAATTATCTGTAATCCCCCATATATCAAAAGTAATTATGAATTAAATCGTGAAGTCTTAGATTATGACCCCATTAATGCACTTATTGATTTCGATCACAAAGATGGAATTAGTTTTTATTTATTTATAATAAATAACATTAAATCAATTGCTAATGAGAAATTCACTATTATTTTTGAAATTGGTTTTGATCAAAAAGAAATTTTAGAAAAAGTTATTAAAAAAAATGAATTTCCTCTTTTTTACTACTTTATAAATGATTATAATAATCTATGTAGAATTTTAATAATAAGTAATATTAAATATGAAAATTTATAGAATAACTAATTTAAATGTGATTTATGATGCTTTAATGGCCAATAAATGTGTTCTAATCCCTACTGATACTATCATTGGTTTATTAGCAAAAAATCAAGATGTAATTTATGAAATTAAGCAACGTGATCGAAATAAGAAAATCATCCGCTTTGTAGCCGATTACAAATTACTTGGTGATTTAACTGTAGAACAAAAGCAATTTTTAGATCTTTTTTGACCAGGTTCTGTCACTATCATTAAAAATGGTATTTCTTATCGTATGCCAAATAGCCCTTATATACTAAAATTAATTCAAAAGTTAGGTCCGTTATATTGTAGTAGTGCTAATATTTCAGGTGAAGAACCAATTAAAAATCATAATGAAGCAATTTTTAAATTTGGAGCAAATAGTAAACTAATTTATGTTGAAGCACAACAACAAATTGGTGTTCCATCAACTATTGTTGACATCGATAAATGAGAATACATTCGTCGTGGTGCTAATGTTGAGATGGTAGATATGTTTATTAAAGAACTAAAAGATAATAAAACAGGGAAATAATCAATGATAAAAAAAATTTATTTTGGTAATGATCATGCTGCTTATGAAATTAAAGATCAAATTATCACTCATTTAAAACAAAAAGGTTATCAAATTATTGATGAAGGTGCACAAGCCGCATTAGGTTCTGTTGATTATAGTACATATGCATTAAAAGTTGCTAATGACGTTGTTAATGATACTAAAAATGATAGCATAGGTATTTTATTATGTGGCACGGGAATAGGTATGAATATAGCAGCAAGCAAAGTGCATGGAACGCGGGTTGCGTTAGTGTATAACGAAAGCAGTGCAAAACTAGCCAAGGAGCATAATAATGCTAACATAATTACTATAGGAGCACGTGAAAATAGTTTAAACCAAATTCTTAAAATGATTGATGATTTTTTAACAAGTAAATTTTTAGGCGAGCGTCACCAAAAACGTTTAGATATAATTGCAAAATATGAAAAAGAGCAAAATAGTTAATTTTAAAAGTTTTTTTAATTTTTTTAACATTTTGTGTTCATTTTGTAGTAATATAAAAGTGCAATAAAATATTAATATTAAAGAAAGATTATATTATGTTAAATATTTTAAATAATGTATCTAATTCTTCACTATATTCAGCCGCTTCAAATGCTACTGCGCAAACTGGTTCAAATTTGATCAATGATCTAGTTCCAGAAACATTAACCGCTTCAGGAATTAGTATCGCTATTTCTGTTTTTAGTGTTATAGGTACGATCGTTATTGCTTTGAGTGTATTGCCACAAACAATTAAAACTTTACGTGAAAAAGATACAGCTTCATTAAGTTTATTACTATTCTTGCTTAATGGTATTGCTACAGCCTTTTTAACTCTATACGGTATTGGACTTGTTACAGTTCATCCAAATTCATTTTCATTCTTAGTGGATATTAAAAACGGAATGTTCATTTATAATAGAGAAGAGTGAGTTGCTGGATACTTAATCTGCGGTATCTTCTTAA
This sequence comes from Ureaplasma parvum serovar 3 str. ATCC 27815, assembly GCF_000019345.1. Taxonomy (NCBI): domain Bacteria; kingdom Bacillati; phylum Mycoplasmatota; order Mycoplasmoidales; family Mycoplasmoidaceae; genus Ureaplasma; species Ureaplasma parvum. The sequence continues at coordinate 5,426 of NC_010503.1, forward strand.
TTATGGGTGAAGCATTATGTTCAGTAACTTCATTTATTGTTCTATTCTGCAAAGTTAATAACATGATTAAAGCTAAAAAAATGGGAATGAGCGAAGAAGAATATTATGAAAAACAAATTAAACCATTCCTAAAAGTGAAAGGAGCTAACTAATTATGAATTTCACTTCATTATTGCAAGATGGTATATATGAAGTTGGTAATGGTGCAATCGTTACTGACCAATCACCATATTTAGGAATTACACCTGATTATCAGGGTGCATATGGTTTCCCAACACACCCTTGAGGTATTTTCTTTCAAGTTGTTGGAGCTATTTTAGTTTTTGGTGCTTATTTACCTGCTGTTATTAAAGTACTAATTTCAAAAAGAACTGAAAATTTGGCTATTGGTATGTGAATTATTTCAATTGCTGGTTTAGGATTATTAGCGATATTTGCTTGATTAGGTGTTTCTGTAAACCCTGGAGGATTTATTCTTGTAGCTCTAAGTGAAACACTATCTTGCATTGCAAGTATAATTGTGTTTGCTTTAAAAATTGCAAATAAAGCTAAAGCTAAAGCCGCTGGTATGACTGAATTAGAATACTGCAACTTACACTATCCAATTGTTAAAAAATTACCTAAAAGATAAATTTAATACTTTTTTTAAAAAAAGAAGAAGAAAGAGAGAAGAGTTAAAACTCTTTTTTCTTTTTTTATTGTTTATTATCTATAAAACTAAGTTAATGTCTATTATAATATAAATTATAAATTTTATTTGTGGAGGTGGTTTATTGTGGAAAATAAACAAAGTACATTAAATTTAAATAACAACACAAATATTAATCAAAATTTTCTAACACAAAATATTTTAAAAACTTACGAACATAAAGATATTACAGGACTTAAAAAATTACTAAAATCAAAACGGATTGATAAAATTGTTGAAAGTCTTGAAACTATTAATGATACACAAATTATTTTATTTGTATTAGTTGCCACAAAAGATGGAATTTGTGGTGATATTTTTAAATATTTAAATACTGAATTAAAATCAAAAATCATAAATGACGCAAGTTTACAGCAATTAAGAATCATTTTATTTGAACTTTATAATGATGATGTGATTATTTTAAAAAATGATTTTCCTATGTATACTAAAAAAATCTTACTTTCATTAGACAGCCAACAAAGAGCAGCTATTAAGCAATTATCTGAATTTGATGAAGATGAAGCTGGTTCAATCATCAATTCTGACTTTTTTACAATCAATCAAAATCTTTCTATCAAAGAAGCACTAATTGAAATAAAAAGAATGTATAATGACTTTGAACAAAGTAATATTATATATGTAGTAGATAATTATAATCGTTTAAAAGGATATGTAACAATTCATTCATTACTTTTTGCAGATTCTTTTGAATTGAAAATTTCTAATGTTATTCAAGAAGATGTTTTCTATGTTCGTAGTGATGAAGATATTGATGCTGTTTTAGATATTTTCAGAAAGTATCAAATTGAACAATTAGCAGTTGTTGATAAAGATAACCAATTAATTGGTTATATTAGTGATAATGATATTTTACCCGTAATTAATGCTGAAACAACTACTGATATTTATAAAATGTATGGGATTAGCGAATTAGATTTTCCTTACATTAAATCAAGTGTTTTTGTTTTATTTAAATCACGTCTATTATGATTGGCTGTATTAATGATTTCAGCTACATGTACTGGTTTTTTAATTGATAAATTTCAAGATGTAGGACAATTAGTCACAGCAGGTTTATCAACATTAGTTATCGTACCAATCATTCCAGCAATGACGGGAACAAGTGGAAATGCTGGATCACAAGCTGCCGCCTCTGTGATTCGTGCTTTATCAGTTGGTGAAATTACTTTAAAAGAATATAATAAAGTCCTTGCCAAAGAATTTTTGGTTGGTGCTTTAATTGGTTTAGTTTTAGCAATTATTAATTTTGCTCGTTTGATTATATATTTTGCTATTATTAAACCTGATTTACAACAATACAATGTTTTATACGAAAATATTACTAATAATCCACATACTAAAATGATTGTAGGAGCAATTGTTTCAGCTGGATCATCAGTCGCTTTGTTTTTTGCTATTGTAATTTCTAAATTGCTTGGTGGAACACTGCCACTTTTAGCAACAAAATTAAAAATTGATCCTACAATTATGTCAACACCAATTTTATCGACATTACTTGATATGGTTACAACTATTATCCTATTTGGTTTTGGTATTATATTTTTATTAATTATTGTTGATAAAGTTAAAGTCGAACAACTAAATAATATCCGCGAGCATATTCATGCTATTAAAAATGTTAATTCATGATTACCTAATCAAAATTTTTTATTAAATAATTTGAATTATTCAAAACATTTTGCTTAATTTTTTTATAGAAATAATTATTTATAAAATGTTATAATTTAAAAGCAATATGCCTAAGAAAGTAACTGTTTATTAATTAAACTTAATTTGTTACCGAGGTTTATATTAAACAAAAATGCATGTTGCAAACACATATTCTAAATAAGAGGTATAAATATGGCAAATGTTAGACCAAGTGTTGTTTTTAAACAACAAGAAGTCAACCATATGGCAGATATACTAAAAAATTCAAAATCTTTTATTGTTTTTGAATATCATGGATTAACTGCTGCTAACATTTTAGCGTTAAGAAATGTTTTACATTCATCAAATTCTAAATTATATGTTTTAAAAAATAATATTACAGCACGTGCTTTTGAAAAAGCTGGTGTTAGTGGATTTGAAAATCAATTAACAGGACCTAACGCAGTTGCTGTTGCAATGGACGATGAAATTGCTGCGATTAAAGCAGTAAATGATGTAGCTAAAGAATTTGATTTTGTCAAAATTAAAGGTGCATATCTTGAAAACAAATTTGCAGATACTCACAAAATCGATCAACTTGCTGCAATTCCTGGCCGTGAAGGTCTATACTCAATGCTACTTTCTTGCTTCACAGCACCATTACGTAATGTGATGTATGGTTTAAAAGCTGTAGCTGAGCAAAAAGGTGAATAAAATAATATTATTGGAGAATTTAATATGTCAAAATTAACAATTGAACAATTTATTGCTGCGATTAAAGAAATGTCAATGCTAGAATTAAACGATTTGGTTAAAGCTATCGAAACTGAATTTGGTGTGTCTGCTGCTGCTCCTGTTGCCGCTGCTGCTGCTCCTGTTGCCGCTGAAGCTCCAACTGAAGTAACTATTAAATTAGTTGAAGCTGGTACTAATAAAGTTGGTGTAATTAAATTAATTCGTGAGATTACAGGATTAGGATTAATGGAAGCTAAAACTGCTGCTGAAACTGCAGGCAGTGTAATTAAAGAAGATGTTAAAACAGAAGAAGCTAACGAAATCAAAAAGAAATTTGATGAACTTGGTGCAAAAGTACAACTTGTTTAATTTTCTCTTTTTTATAAATTGTTATTAATTAAAAACCGGCATCTTTTATAAAGGATACCGGTTTTTAATTCTATTTGTTTTTGTTCTAATCAAATTTAATTAGATATTTTATTAAGTTAAATTATAAAGTTATTATAGTTATAAATGATGATAAAAAAACATTAAGCGTTATACTAATTCATTTTTTATCTTGAATAGACACATACTTAATGTTTTATTTTTAATTATAATTGTGGAATCTTAATTCCATGTTTTGCATAGAATTCTTTTAGACCGTTGTACGTATTTTCAGAATATCCACCATCTTTTACTTTTGCTCCTGCATAAGATAAAAGCAACCCAATTAATGCTTGTTTTTCATCATTTGATTTAGTATTATCCCATATTTCTTTAAATTTCTTTGAAGATGTGTTAGAAATATATGTAGATTTGGCAACAGGATAGAAATAATATGTACCTTTAGCTGATTTATAAAAAGTTCCGCCATTTACTCTTGGATCAATCGTTTTATTATTTAATAAAGATGCTTCATTATCTGTTTCTTTTTTAACATCTAAATAACCATCAACAACTGGTTTTTTATCAAGTGTTTTAAATAAATCATCATTAGTGATTTTATTAACTAATTCATCATATGTGCTTACTTTATCACTTTGATTTGTTTGTGCTAAATTAAATGCATCAATTACATAATGATAAGCTGATGGTGAAATACCAACTACACCATCTGATAAATTACCAACAGTATTAACTCCTAATTTATATTTATCTTTTGGATCAATTTCGCTACCAATAACAATCTGGTCAGATTTTTTAGATAATGATTCTCCCTTAATTGCATTTTCTAATAATTTTATCGTTGCTGTGTCTAAACGTTTTGTAATTGAAAAACGAATAACACCGTTTTTATTTCCGCTTAGATGTGTGTTAATAAATTTATCTGTTTTTTTATTGATTGCTTGATCGTTTTCAATTTCTACGTCAACACCAATAACTCCTACATTGTGTGAAGTTGTTGCAATTGCTTCAGTAACAGCTATTCCAACTTGAGGAATAGCTACTGGTAAAATTAAATCAGCACCTTTAGTAATTAATTCCTGAATAATTTTTTTAGCATTAGCACTATCAGATTGGAAACCTCCAGCACTACTTTCTGAAGCATAAACTTGTTCAACATTAATCCATTTTTTTGTTTCTTGTGTTCCTTCTTGTTTAATGTTTTTATCTTTTAATTTTTCATTAGCTCATTTAACACCTAAATCAAAACCTGCTAAGTAATTGGTTGTATTTTTAGCATTTATACCTACATACCCACCTCAAGTTAATTTATTATCTGCACCAAAAACTGCTTGATTTGAGTTTAACATATAAGCTGCAGCAATACCTCCTAAAAAAGCGGCTTCATCAACTTTAAAATAAACATCAGCAACACGATCTGCTCCCTTATAAAACTCAGCTTTATTGTCATTATTATAAACTCCATCTAAAATTAAAGCGATTAAATTAGGATCAAATTTATCATTTACTAAAGCATTTTGTAATCTTTCAGGATGTTGATAACCAGGCATTAATAAAGCTCGTTTACCATCACTAGCCATACTTTTATATTTTGTTTGAAAACCTTCATCATCATCACTTGTTGGTGAAGTCCAATAAAATTGACTATAGTTTAATGTAGATTTTTGTGTACATGATGTTGCTACAGTAATAATTGTACCTAAAGCAAAAACGCTACCAATTGCTAAAAATAGAACTTTTTTATTTAACTTTTTCATTTTACTCCTTTATATTTTATTATTCACAATTTATCTTGAATAACTAAACAAACAATTTAAAATCGTTTATTTATTGTTAATAATATTAACCTAAAAAAGTTAAATTTTAAAATCATTTTTTTAAAAAAAATAAAGGAAAAAATCCTTTTTTTCTTATCTTGTCATAAAACTAATTTTTATAAAATTTGTTTAATGAAATTGATAATTTTACTAAAAGCCTTTATTTTAATTAGATTTAATTGAATGATAAAAAATAAATAATTAAAAAAGTAATCAAATTAAAACCCTTACTTCATCATAAAAAATAATTTATCATTTCTTTAAAAAAATATGAAATTAATGGTTAGTCTATAATAAAAAAATGTGCAAATAAGCACATTTTAATTTATCTTTTTGTTTTATCAAATGGGATTCCCACATTCTTTGGTGCCACACTATATTTACTAAATGAAATTAAAGCAATTAAAGTGATTACATAGGGGATTAATTTACCAATTTCTTGAGGTATTTTATCAATTTGTGAAAAGGTTTTTGTAATAACTGCAAAAGCAATTGAAACAACTGCAATTAGTGGAATTCTTCAAGCTCCAGCAATCAAAATGGCTAAAGCTAAGAACCCGATCCCACCAACCTCGCCTGCAAATGGAGAACGTGATGCATACATATATAATCCACCACCAATTCCAGCAATAAAACCAGAAATCGAAACAGCAATTCATTGGTATTTATAAACATTAATGCCTTGTGCATCTGCTGCATTTGGGTTTTCACCAATTGCATATAATCTTAAACCAAATGGAGTTTTTTTCATCATTATCATTAAACCAATGGTAATTAAAACAACAGCAATTAAAATTAAAATACTTCCAATATAAATAGTGTTGATTCCATCACCAATTTTCATTAATCCTAAATAATCAGAAGATAGACTTGTTTTGTCAGCAATTTTATCGCCCAAAGGATAAGTTACAAAGGTTGCTACTCCTGAAGCTAATAAATTAATAGCTGTTCCAGCAATAATTTGATTGGTTTTTAATTTTATAGTTAAAAAACCAAATAATAATGAAGTTGGAATAGTCAATATTCCAGCAATAATTAAACATACAATAAATGTATATTCTGTTTCCGTTTTTGTTCCCATATATTTATAAATAATTGTTGAAAATAATGTAAAGACTAAGGCACCAATAATCATTTGACCATTAATTGAAATATTAGCAATCCCAACACGTTCACAAAAGAAACCACTTAACGCACCTAGAATTAAAATAGCAGCGTAAATAGAGGCATCGTTAATTAATGATAATGAAGGCATTAACTAATCACCTCTTTCATGTTTTGTTGATTAATAATTGCTTTTTGATAAGCAGTTGTTAATCAATCTTCTAATAATAATTTTTGTTCTTGATCTAGATTAATTTTATTAATATGTTGTTTAGTTTTTTCATAATGTTTTGTCAAGTATGATGATGAGCGTTGTTTTGTATTCTTTTTAATTTCATCATCTTGCGAAATATTTCTTAATTCTAATTTTGTAATTTCTTTCGTGTAATTTTCTAAATGTTTATTACGCGAAATAATAATTTTATTAAGAATTTTATCATTTGGATTTAGTAATAAAATAATCTTATCCATTTGTTCATCATGAACTAAATTCTTTGATTTTAAAGTTATTGACAATTGTTCTAATCGAGAATCTAATAAAGAATTAATGTATGTCATAATTTGATTTTTTAAATCAATCATGTGATCTAAATTATTCTCAAAACTTGCCTGTTTAAATTCACTAAACATTAATTGTGCTTGTTCATCTTTTAGAACTAAAGATAACTCATTAACTAACTCGGTTGTTAACACTGAATTGTTATTTTCATATTCTTGTAATAAATATTTTAGCTTATTATAATCAAACGATTTTGATTGAGCATATTTACTAATTTCTTTAGCCACTAAATTTTTAATTAAAAAATCTTCATTATGAATTTTGTCTTTAATACGACTTAGTTTTTTAGCGCTTATGTTTTCAAAATGTTTTAGTTTATTTTTAATTTTTCTTGTTGTGTTAATTTCTGGATAATAAACAAGTGTTGCTCTTTCAATAATTAAATGTTTTTTAAGTTGCATTGCATTATTTTTCAATTGTTTCAAATATTTATCATATTCAACTTTTAATCAAGCATTATATGTTGTTTTAATGTAACTAATAGTATATTCATATTGTTGGTTAACTTTGTTATATTGTTCATGATTTTTAAATTGATCTAATTCTTTACGTAATTTCTTTAACTCTTGTAAATATTGATTACGTTTTTTATTAATTTCACTATAGATTGCTTTATATTCAGAAATAATGTTATTGTTTTTATTTTCATAATCTCGATAATAATCCTTACCTTTATAAGTATAGATTAAATGATAAATTCAATAAACGGGACTTATTCGTTCAAATAAAATAAACATTGCTGCCCCTAACATTACAAATGAAATAATAATTCCAGATAAATCTTGTGGAAAACTTCCTCCTAAATTATCAGCAGATTGTTGTAATAATCCCATTAAGAATGAGACAGGAATTGTTGCTAAAGGATGTGCTAGAGAAATTAATCCCATCGCAATTCCATCATATCCTTGGGTTGGTAAGGCATCAGCAGCTTGACTAATAACAATCGCATTTGTTGTTGTTGAAGTATAATTAACCATTGCTAAAGCCCCAGCTAATGCACCAGAGATCGCAAAAGTTGCTAATGAAATAATTTTTGTTCGGTATCCAGCATATTTTGCTGCATCAAATGATTTACCAACAGATAAGACTTTGTGACCAAAAACTGTGTATTTTAAGATTACTCAAATAATAATAGATAAAGAAATAAAGATCAATAAAGCAAATAAATAACCATATCCAGATGCTAAATGAAATAAAGAATAATTATCAGCAAAAGGAATTGATCGTGATCCAACTTGATCTGGTGTTGGATTATACATTTTACTTTGTGCAGTAAAAACAACATAACGCGTAATATAGAACATTATTCAATTCAATAAAATTGAACTAACAACTTCATTAATCTTTAAAAATACTTTTAAAATTCCTATAAAAACTGCAAACATTGCTCCTGCTAACATTGCAATGATTAATAAGAAAAATTGACCTAAAACATTAGGCATATTAATATTGGCAATTTGCATGTTTTTTACGACTAATAACATAATCAAACCTGAACCTAACATTTGTCCAGAAATACCAATATTAAATAATCCCGCTTTAAAAGCGAAAATAAATGATAATGCGGCAATTCCTAAAATTGCTACTTTTGTTAAATAAATATCTGGCGAACCAATTCATTTAGTAAATAATCTTATAAAGAAATCACGTATGTTATAGCCTAATATTCCAACCAAAATAGCTGAAACTACTATCGCTACAAAAATGGCAAAAACTGTCGATAAGAATTTTTTAGTGATTGTTTTTCGCTCTTGACCTTTAAGAAAGCTATCGTAACTTAAAAGAGTTTTAAATTTCAACATACTTATATTTTTTCACCTGCCATTAATTCACCAATTTTTTGTCTTGTCATTGAAAAACGATCACCAACACTAATGAAATATCCATTATGAATTACAGCAATTGTATCAGCAAGTGATAAAATTTCGTCTAATTCGTAAGAAATTAATAAAATAGCATTACCTTTTCGTTTCTCTTCTAATGTTTGTTCATGAATAAATTCAATCGCACCTAAATCTAAACCTCTTGTTGGTTGAACCAATAAAATTAATTTATGAGATCGTTCAAATTCACGACCAATAATTAGTTTTTGTTGGTTTCCACCAGATAATCCTCGTGCATCTGATGTACCACGTGTTGTACCACGAACATCATATTTTTTAATAATATTAATTGCATGTTTTGAAATTTCATTATTATTAAAAAATCCTAAATTACTATATGGTTTATCATCAACTTGTTGTAAGATCGCATTCATAGCAATCGTGTCATCTAAAACTAATCCATGTTTATGACGATCTTCTGGTACATGTGATAATCCTAACTGATAACGTTTTCTAATGCTTGCATGTTCAATTTCTTGATTATCAAGCATAATTTTTGCTTCCTTATTTCCTTTTAATAAGCCAGAGATTATTTGCGCTAATTCACTTTGACCATTACCTTCAACACCGGCAATAGCAAAAATTTCACCCTTGCGGATACTAAAATTAATAAAATTATTATTTTTAGTACTTAACAATGAAACATCATCACCTTTTGGTGATGATTTAACTTTCACAATATCTTTTTGTTTTTTAACAATTGATTGAATATCTAAATTTTGAACTTCGAAAACTTTTTCATTACTTGTGATTGGATCGATATTTTTAACTTCAACCAATTTTCGACCAACCATTAATTCAGCCATTTCAGCTATTGTTTTTTGTTTAACATCAAAACTATCAATATAATGTCCGCGACGAATAACTGTTGCAGAATCAGCAACTTCTTTAATTTCATTTAGTTTATGCGTAATAATAATGATTGTCTTGCCTGCTGCTTTAAAATCTTTTAGCATTTGTAAAAATGCTTGAATTTCATCTTCACTCAAAACAGCAGTTGGTTCATCAAAAATTAAAATATCAATATCACGATATAATAATTTTAAAATTTCCGTTTTTTGTTGTTGACCAACTGTAATTTTTGAAATTTTACTTTTTAAATTGATATTTAATCCATATTCTTGAATGATTTTTTTAAGTTCTTTAGTAATTTTTTTACGGTTAATGATACCTAGTTGCGTTGCACCTTCAGAACCTAAAATAACATTATCTAAAACACTTAAGGTGTCAATTAATTTAAAATGTTGATGTACCATTCCAATTCCGGTTTTTGAAGCATCTTTAGCTGAACTAAAATTGACAATTCGACCATTAATTTTAATTGATCCAGAATCTTGTTTATAGATCCCAAATAAAATTGACATTAAGGTTGATTTACCTGCTCCATTTTCACCAATAATTGCATGAATTTCATTTTTTTTAACAAAAAGATTAACATCTTTATTAGCAATAACAGTCCCGTTCAGGAAAGTTTTTGTAATCTCGTGCATTTCTATGGCGTAAGGACATTGATTTGTCTTAATTTCCATATGATCACTTTCTATAATTTTTTATATTTATTTCAAATTAGATACTTTTAAAGTATTAAATTTTTGGAATGATGATTTTTTTAGATTTGTAGAATGCTGCTAATCCATTATATGCAGATTCTGAAAAAGATTTATCTTTTAGAACAGCATTATTTTGACCTAAAACAACTTTTGCTAATTTTTCTTTAGCTTCTGGTGTTGTGGCAGCATCTCAATATTTTTTAAATTCTTGTGATGCACTTCGTTTCTTTGGATCCTCTTCTAAATATGAAGAACCTGTTAATGAATATGGATATAATTTTTTATCTGATTCATTTATATAAACTTCACCACCAAGTAATTTTTGTAATTCACTAAATGATTTATTTTTTTCACTATCTTTTAAAACTCATCCATCGCTTGTTTTTGTAGCAAGATCTTCTAATTTTGTAGTTCCTTTTGTTGAAAGAAGTTTAAATAATTCTTCATTTTGAATAACATTAACAATTTGAGCATATGTAATTGCTTTTAAACCAGCTAGTTTAGCCGCTTGTTCTAAATAAACACGACCTGCATTTGATAATTCAACAAGCGGAGTATCATCTACATATGTGCTCTTATCTAAACTTGCTTCAGTATGTGTTCCTAATTTATAAGCATCTTTATTAATATCATTAGTTAGTTGTGCACCTTTTGAAGCATTTTCAATTGCTCCCTTCATTGCTAAATCAACACGTTTAACAATTGAGAATAAAATTGTTTTTCCATCATTAACAGTTTTGTTTGTAATTCTTTTACGGTTTGTTACATCATCTAATTCTTGTGCAGTATCAACACCAATAATTACACTTGGATCTGTTGCATTTGAAACAATTGAAGTTGCAAGGTTTGTTTGTGGACCAGCTACAGGTAAAATAACATCAGCTTTTTTTGTAATTAAATCATTGATAATGTTTGTTGCACCTTCTTCATCTGGTTTAAATGAACCAGCAACGTATTTGCTAGCAAATACTTGTTCAACATTCATTCATTTTTTCTTGCTTCCATTAGCATCTTCTTGATTAATTTCTTTATCTTTTAACTTTTCATTTGCTCATTGAACACCTAATTTAAAACCTTGGATAAAAGTTGAAGTTGATGTAAAATGTAATCCAACATATCCACCTCAAGTTAGTTTTCCATCTGCTGCAAAAGTTTTTTGGTTAGCATTTAAATAGTACGCCGCAGCAATACCTGTTAAAAATGCTGCTTGATCTACACGATATGAGACAGACGCAATACGGTCTTTACCCACTGTTCCACTAAATTTATCATCAATTAAAACTGCACTTAAATCTTTTTTATCGCTGCTTGAACCAAAATATTCTTTAATTGGAATTGAGTGACTAAATGAAATCAAGCCTAACATACGAGCACCATCATCGTATAATGAATTATATGTTCTGTGATATCCTAAACTATCATCTCCAGCTGGTTTTGCATAAAAATCTTCTAAAGACAATTTAGAAATATAATTTCCATCTTTATTTGTTTTCCCATCATCTTTATTACTATCATTACATGATGCAGCAATAGCTGCAACTGAAGTTAATGTAACCACTCCAGCAAGTGATGCAAACAAGATTTTTTTATTGATTTTGCTTTTTTTCATAAAATTTATTTTTTATCCTTTTTGACATGAAAAATCTAAAATAACTAAACAACACAATTTTTAAGATTGTGTAGTATCATTATACAAAAAATAAACTTGTATATATAAGTTAAACACTTAATTTTTGTTTTTTGTATAAAAAAAAGCGTTTTTTTAATTAAAACACTTTTTTATTTTTTAAAATTTAGAATTCTTAATGAATTTTCTAATAAGATTTTTTGCATTTTTTCATGTGTAATGCCTAATAAGTTGGCAATAAATGCTGATGTATATAATACATAATAAGGATAGTTAGTTTGCCCTCGTTTAGGAACTGGTGTTAAATATGGGGCGTCTGTTTCTACTAGAATCTTATCAAGTGGGGTTATTTTAATCGCCTCATACAGTTCATGTAATTGATTATTTTTTGTTGGTTTAAAAGTAATTACACCAGGATATGAAATATAATAACCCATTTCAATATATTGTTGTGCATACTCTTTTTTATCTGTAAAACAATGGATTATTACATCTTGAACAGCTAATTCTTTTAAGATGGCAATTGCGTCATCGTGTGCATTACGGATGTGTAACATTAATGGTTTATGATACTTTTTAGCCAATTCAATATGTTTTTTAAACCAATGTTTTTGAAAATCATGATCATAATTTTGTTCATGATAATAGTCTAAACCACACTCACCAATACAACTTATGTAATCAATATTTTCTGCTATCAATTTTTCTAATGCAACAAAATCATTTTCTATATTATGTAAATCATTAGGATGGATTGCAACACTACAAGTCAAAAATTTAAATTTTTTAGCTTGTTGAATGGCTGTCTGTGAAGTTTTTAAATCTACTCCAACAATATTTAATCCAATACCTTGTTCATAACATTTAAAGATAATGTCATCAAATTCTTCAATTAATGGTTCAATATTAGGATGAGTATGAGTATCAATAATTTTTATTTTTTCTAACATATTATTTACCTATACAAAAATTTTTAAATAAATCATCTAAAAAATCATATTCGCTACTTATGCCTAAGAGTTCATTTAAACGTAAATTGCAAAATTCTAAATCAGCGACAATTAAATCAAGTGTATCCCCTTTTTCTAAATTAAGAATTGCGTTATTAATTAAATAATGAACATTTTCTAAAATACCAATTTGACGTTGGGATTGTAAAACATCAATGTTAGCATTGTCAAACTCTTGAACATAAAAAAGTTTTTTAATTTCATCAATCAATGACTGAATATCATTATTTTTTGCATTAATATATATTTGTTTATCATCGTATTGATCAACTAAATCTTTTTTTGTATAAACTAATAAATGTTTTTGTTTTTTAATTAAATCATATAACTCCAAATCTTGTTGTTCGTTTGCAGGTATTAAATATAAAATTAAATCAACTTTATCAATTAATGCTTTGGCTTTATTAATTCCTAAATTTTCAACAAAATCATTTGTTAAATGAATTCCTGCAGTATCTAAGATATTTAAAGTAATATTATCAATATTAATTGAGGATTCAATAACATCACGTGTTGTCCCAGGAATATCTGTAACAATCGCTTTTTGTTCATTGCATAAAGCGTTTAATAGAGTTGATTTACCTACATTTGGTTTTCCAATTATTAACACCCTAATGCCTTTATTGATTGGTAAAAATTTTTTTGATTGATCAATAATTTTTGTAATTTTTTTATCTAAAGATAATAAACGTTGTTTTAAAATAATAGCATCAACTTGTTCAACATCATCGTATTCAGGATAATCAATATTAACTTCAATTTGCCCAATTATCATAAATAACTCATGCCTAAATTCAGCAATTGATTGCGAAACACGTCCTAATAGAGCGCCAATTACACCTTTAACGCTTAATTCATTTTTAGCATTAACCAAATTGTTAATTGCTTCAATTTTTGATAAATCCATTTTTTTATTTAATAAAGCACGGCGAGAAAATTCTCCACGTTGTGCTGGTTGACAACCATATTTAATTAATGTTTTAATAATTAAATTAGCAACCACTATTCCTCCGTGGCAATTAATTTCTACTAAATCTTCTCCAGTAAATGTTTTTGGAGCTACAAATGTATTTATTAAAACTTCATCTAAAATTTGATTATCATCTTTTAGAATTGTATACCAAATTTTAAAAGTTTCTTTTTTTATTTTTATTGTTGAAATTTTATTAATTATTTCAAAAGCTTTTGGACCACTAACCCGAATAATGTGAATGGCACAATTCATAGGCGCGGTTGCTAAAGCAACAATTGTTGACATTGTTAATCACCTTTATTTTTATTAATAATTGTATAAATAATAGTAAACAAATTATTTTTATTAATATTAATTTTTAAATTCGCACGCATTAAATCCAAAATAATTTCTTTGCTATTTACATTATTAATTCTAATGAAGATTAATTTTAATAGATAATGAATTTGTAAGGTAGATAAATTTTTAAATATTTCTTTTAAATCATTTAATATTTCAAAACTTCTTAAATCACTTAATTTTCCATAATAAGTTAAAACATCATTGATTTCCTTGTTTTCTAATAAAATTTTTAGCTCATCCAAATCATCAAACATTAAGTCGCATTCCACGAGATCAATTGGTTGATTAATTTGGTTAATTAATTTTTTATATAAATCATGATTAGTAGGTAAATAAAAAAGCTGACAACGACTTTTAATAGTTTTTAAAACTTGATTTAAATTTTTAGTGCTAAAAATTGCAATTGTATTTTTTGGCGGTTCTTCAATAAATTTTAATAATGCATTTAAAACATATTTTGATGCTAAGTCAATATTTTTAATAAGATAAAATTTTAAATTAATATCTTCTACTCCATCACATAAAAAAGTGTTTTGTAAATCAATTACATCGCTTTTTTTCATTGATAGTCCATCATAAATTTTTAAATCAAAGTATTGTTTATTTTTAACTTTAGTAACATAAAATGATTGTTCTTTATGATTTTTCTCATAAATAAAAGCTAACATAATTTCTTCAATACCTGATTCTAGTGAGGTTTTAGGTGATTGAATTAATAAATTAGCAAAACTGTATTTCATTTATATATATTTATGTTCTTTAAAAATTTTTAATAATTGTTCTTTAACCTCACATAATACTTCATTTTCATTTTTATTGGCATCAATAAAAATAATTTTTTTAGGTTGATTATAAACTTTAAAAACACTAGGGTATTGTTTTAATAACTTTTCATAAAATTGTTTATTTTGTGAATCGAATGCATTTGTATTGTCAAAACGATTTTTCATTCGATTTAATGCATTATTAACATTAACATCAAAATAAAAAACATAATCTATTTCTAATTCACCAATTGCTTGTTGATTAATTTGGTAAATAACATCTAAACTTTGATTTTGAACAATACCTTGATAAATATATGAAGAATGAACAAAACGATCTGAAATTACAATATGATCTTTTTCTAAATGAGGATTGATTGTTTTTTTTACGTGTTCAGCACGACTGCTTGCATATAAATAAGCTAGTGTTAACGGATCAAAAACTTCTAAATTTTTTAAAAAAAACTCACGTATCATCTCTGCTGCATTATTGTTTTTTCCACCAGGTTCACGCGTTAAAAAAATTTTATTAACTAGTTTAGGTTCTTTTAAAACCTCTAAAAGTTGTTTTAAGATTGAAGTTTTCCCTGCACCATCAATTCCTTCAAAAACAATAAATAATCCTTTTTTAAGCGGTTTTTTTTCATTACTATTTTTCGTTAATATCATTGTTATCATTTTCCTCTTGTTCTACAAATCTATCCTCTAAAAAACTTAGTAATATATTAGTAAATAATTTTGGTTCTTCAATAAAAGGAATATGACCAGAATTATTAAAAATATATTGATTTACTTTATTGTTGTTTTTAAACACTTTAATAGCTAAATTAAAATCAATTAATTGATCATGTCTTGAAACCATAATTAATGTTGGCATTATTAAATTACGCTGTGCCATTTTTAATTCATGATTGATTTTAATATTTAATAACGATAAACATAAAAATAAGACATCGCGTGCAATTCGTGGATATTCTCTTGAAATTGACTCCCAACGAGTTTCTATTAAGGTTTTATAATTATTACGATAATCAATATATAATTTTTTTAAAACGACATCTGTTTTAAATTTTAAAAATGGATTGGGAAATAAAACCCAAGCATTAAATAATTTTTTATTTAAAAACGGATTTAAATATTGATAATGATATGGACAAACAAGAATTAATTTTTCAATGCGTTGGGGGATAATAAAACTAACCAAACTAGCAATCCCCGCTCCTAATGAATGACCTAACAAATGAAATTCTTTTAAATCAATTTCATTAATTCAATTAATAAATAACTCAGCAAAAACTTTAATATTTAAATCTTTTTTGTTATTAATAGGTGTTAAACCATGTGCAGGTAATCCAACAAAATAACAATCATAATCAGATAAATCTTTATTAATTAAAAAAAAATAATGTGGAGATGCATCAAGGCCGTGTATAAAAACAATCGAACCTTTTTTTAGTTCGCTTTTAGATGGCTCAAAATAAAAATTAAGTGTGTTAGTCTTAATTAATTCCATAATCATTACTTTCTTTTTTTAATTTTAAATAAAAAAATAATCAACTTATTTAATAGTTAATATTTTATTATAAAAAACCAATCTTTAATGAGATAAAGTATAAATTTAATTTTTCAATAAAATAACTTGATATAAAAAATATGGTCCTGAAATAATTGGCACTAATAAAATAGTCTGGTCAGTTGATAAATTTAAAATTAAAACAACAAAAATATAACTAATCAATAATACAATGCCGCCTATTAATCCAGCATTAATAATGCCATTAGAAATATTGTTTTTTACATAATTGAAAGAAAAATTAGCTGCAACAATCCCAACAAAAATAACATTACCACTTAAACTATAACTTACCGATACTAATAAGCTAATGCAAATAAAAGTTTGAATTGTCAAGGACTTATTATTAATGCCTAACTGTCCAGATATTTGTTGATTTGTTACCATAATCTTAAATTTAGTTGCATTTAACATTAACCAAATAACACTAATAGTAAGCATTCCAAAACAAAAATAAAAACAAAAATCGCTGCGTGATTCAATATTACCTAATAAAATTGTTTTTAAATACATACTTGATTCTTTACTCATTAAAATTCTTAATGACTGAGCAATAACAATTGTAATCAAATTAATAATAATACCTGAAACAATAATTCTTTTAAAAATGTATCCAGTAGAAGAATTGCATAAAAAATGAATAAAAAAACAAATCATTGTTGACCCAATTAAATAAATAAATGGTAGAACATATTCCATTCGTTTTTGGATTTGCAATTGCCCAAAATCAAATATTAAAAAAAGTATTGTTAAAATCACTAAGTTAATATTGCCCATTCCTAATAAAGAACTATCTGCTAAACGATTTTTTGTTAATCTTTGAAGAATATAACCACTAATTCCTAATGCAATTCCAGAAAACAATAATTGTGTGATAATTTTTCAATCGCTCAAATAACTAAAAACATTTATAAAACGCGAGGCTCCAGCTACAGCAATCAGCGTTAAAATAATTGTTATTATTAATAAACTTAATGAAAGAAAAAATTTGTTCTTTTTAAAACGAAAAAATAATTTTTGTTCAAATTGGTGTTTTAAATTTTGATCATGCTTAATTTTTATACTCATTTAATTTTTATTCACTTTCCATCCTAATTCTCATTTTAGCAAAACAATCATTGGAATCGCAAAAACTGTTGCTACTAAAAAAACAATATTAAATTTTGAAAAAAATTCTACAATTATTCCAAGTAATTCTAATAAAAAAGTAGTTAGAAAAATGGCGATAATCATTTGAAATAAATAATTAGTTCTTTTAAAAAGTAAACGAACTAAATGGGGCATAACAATTGCAATTAATGAAAGACCGCCAATTAAAAACGTAGTTGAAATGGCAATAAAAATTGAACAAGTTGAAGTGATTCAAAACACTTTATTAACATCGATTCCTAGTGATTTAGCTAAATAATGATCCGTATCTAAAATTTGGATTTTTTTAGCATAACATAACAAAATAATCGTACTTATAAACACTATTGGAGTGCCAATATAAAAGCGCTCAATAGAATTGTAAACACCAATACTACCTAATAATTGAATGGGGGAAGCGACAATTGATGAATTAAAATTAGCAATTAAAATATTAACAGCTGTGATAATGGCACCTAATGAAAAACCAAAAATAATAGGTTTAAAAGTTTTCTTATGTGGTGAAATTCTAATAAATAAAAAATTGATTCCTAAAGCAAATAAGCTAAAAATAATTCCAAAAACATAGCCAATAAAAATATTAGAAAAACTTTTGGTAATTAACTGACTCAAAATATTACCTAAGGCTGCTAATGGAAAAATTCCTAATGTTGATGGACCTGCCAAACCATTACGCGTTGTAGATTGCAAACTAAATCCACTGCAAACCAATCCTGCACCACAAACTAATAAAACAATTGGAGAATAAAAAAACAATAAAAAAACCTCTTCAAATGAAGCATTTTGAAAGTAAAACGATTCTCAAATAAATGTTTTGTTAGTATAAATAATGTTAAATATAAAAATAAAAGAAGTTAACAAAACCAAAACAACAAAAACACTTCATTTATATATTAAATATTTTTTAAAATTAAGTTTATTTTCAAATTTCAATTTTATTTTCATAATATATTATTATAAATTAAAAATCTGATTTAGCCGTGTTGATTCTTGTTTTAAATTGGGTTTTGGGATCATTAATTCCTTGTGTACTACTAATTATTCAAGATCCTGTATTTTTAATCATAATTAATTTATTCATTGAGTTTAATAAATGGGATGGGCCCATATAAATTGCAAAATTTTTATCAACAAATTCCGCTTTTTCACTATCATTAGGAGCCTTATTAATTTTTTCTAATTTATCATAATTAATCAACTCTTTTAAATAATTACCAACACCTTGGGTTTTTAAATTAATATTATTAAAACTTTCATAATCAACTATTGCATCAGGTTTTAAACCGAATGAAATTAAATGATCAATACTATCTGCTCATGTCCCAACAATTTTATAACCATAAGTTAGCTTAAAATTTTTATTTATATAATGAGGTTTAATTATTAAATTACGCTCTTTAATAGTTGGTTTGTGATCAAATAAATTTATTAATTCTTCTTTATTAAATGGGAGATAACTTCATTGTTTTTTTATTGTTTTTTTATTTGTGAAAATTTTTAATAATTCTTTAATAATTAGTGATTGCCCAACCATTGTAAAAGAACCTCATCAAAACAATGAACGATCAATAAAAATAATTTTTGAACGAGAATTGCGTAAGAATTTATGAGCATAAAAATTTTTGTTTGATAAAATTTCTTTAAATAAATCTTCACGTTTTTGACCATCTGTTTTGTATTTATTATTAGTAAATAAATTAGAATCATACATATAAAAAACATAATCAGCTGTTTTATAAAATGAAGATGTTTGTTTTAAGACTGATTCGAGCGGGTTTGTTCTTAATGCATTATAACCAATTGATTGATAACGATCAATAATATCACTAATATCATTATTAATTGGTTTTGGAAAATTCAATCCCAATCCTGGAACTTCTGTATAAGGATTAGAATAGATTAGTGGAAAATCTGAAGGTGTTAGAATAGAAAATTTATTATAATTTTCTTTATTATTAACTAATTCATTACGATTTTCTATAACTAAAACAGTTGCTTTATGATTGCGCATTTTTTGGATGCTATCGAGCATTGCTACATTATTAATATCATTTTTTAATAAACGTGCGATCTTTAGACTTCATTCAGTAAATGAATGTACATTTTGCATTGGTTTTGGTAGACGTTTTTTTAATTCATTAAAATTTAAAACATTATCTAATTGGCGAGCAAATTCTAAATGAATTTTATAAGGATCACGAAAAAAATTATTCAATCTCCAATTTTTATTTTTGAATAATCAATTAGTATCATACGGTTTTTGTTGTTGAAGATTTTTACATGAACTTAATGTTGTAAAAATAATACTTAATCCAAGCATTGAAATTACATTAATTAATCTAAATTTAAAACTAATTTTCATTATTAAAACCATTTTATTATTTATTTTAATAAAAATTAAGCTCTATTTCAATGTTTTCAACCCAAATAAGCTAAAACAGGTGCTCCTATAAAACTCATTCAAATCGATGAATTAATATAAATTGTCTCACGATATAGTATTAAACCTAAAGATGTTATCATTGCACCTAATAATCCTGATAAGGGCATAACATAACGATAATCTCTAATTGAAAAAATTTTACGCACGATATGGGGACCAAATAATCCAACAAATGCAATATTACCAACTAATAAAATAGTTGGTGAAACTAAAAAAATAGTTGAAATAATAGCTAAAATTTTAATAATAATAATTGACGATCCTAAGTTTTTAGCTTTTTCATCACCAATTTCTAATAAGGTTAATTTGTAAGCTAGAAAACAAGCTAATATTACACCAATTAGAATTAAAATTGCACTAACTCATAATGTTAAAAAAGGATCAATATGAGTTGTATAAATATTTTCACTACCCCCTAAAACATATTTAAAATTAATACTTGAACCTTTAGCACTTTGAATACGAATAAAATAAGAAATTGTATTAAAAAAAACTCCTATAGCTAATCCTGCTAAAGTAATTTTAATATATGATAATCTGCTTCTTGTTGCAAAAACTAGAATCAATAAAATAATGCTAGCAATTATTCCACCAATAATGGCAAAACCAAAAAGTTCTCCAAAAGAAATCATGTTATATGAGAATGCAATTACAATCATAAATACACTTGATTGTACAATACCTAATGTACTTGAATCAGCTAATGGATTTTTAGTTAGTGCTTGTGTCACGCATCCAGCAATTGCCAAACTAATACCTGATAAAATTGAAGAAATGCTTGCTCAAAATGTAGCTTGTAAATTTAAATATTTAATATTTGTTGGATCTAAAAAATGTCCATTAAAAATTAATTTAAGGGACTCGTGTAAGGGAAAGTAAACATATTTATTTAATTGTTGATCATAAAAATTAGCATATGAAATATTTCATACTCAAATACTAAAAATAGCAATAATTAAAAAAACTGTTGCTCCTATTAAAATGAGTGGCTTTAATTTTTTAACTTGTTGATTTTTAATTTGTTTAAATAGTTTAAAACGAAAGGTATAATTTTGCATTAATTGAATATTTTATTTTTAATTTTTAATATCTATTAAATATATCAAATTAGATATTTTTTTAAGCGACTCCCATTATATTTTGTATATAAATTATCTTATTTTTAAAATAATAGGAATAAAAACACAACCGCATCGGTTGTGTTTTTCCTCTTAAAACATTAAATTATTTTGTTTCTGCTTTAATAACGTTTGTTTTTATTTCATTGGTTGTTGAATCAACTGGTTTTTTGTTATTAAATTTATTGAATGTAGATTTATGATTTACATATTTTGGATTATAACCACGTTTGCTTGGGTCATAATTATTTTGTTTTCAATTTGATTTTGTTTCAGGTAAAACAATTTCGCTATCTGGTCGTCCAACAATTTTTGTTGGTTCACCGTGCAATTCAGCAATTGAATCTGCTAGCACACCTAAAATCAAAGTAATTGATTTAACTGAATAATTATTTACTGGAATAATGTAATCAATCAATTGTGGATCAGCATTCGTATTTGCTAAAGCAATTACTGGAATGTTTAATTTACGTGCTTCTTTAATAGCATTAACATCATTAACAGGATCTACTAGAATTAAAACATCTGGACGTTGTTTCATATTTTTAATCCCGCCATAGAATTTTTCTAATTTAGCAGTTTCTTTATTAATTGCAATTTGTTCTTTTTTAGAATATTTATTAATCTCTTCACTTTCTAATAAAGCTAAATTACTATTAAATTTTTTTAATGAACGTGAGATGTTAGTAAAGTTTGTTAAAGTTCCACCTAATCATCTTTGAGTTACATAAAATGAATTAGTACGTTCTGCTTCTGCTTTAATTAATTCTTTAACAACACGACCTCTTGTACCCACAAACATCACAGTGCCCCCGTTTTGAGAAACCTCTTGTAAGAATTTGTATGCACGATCTAAAAATAGAATTGTTTTTAAAATATCAATTACATGGTTATTTGAACGTTTAGCATGGATGTAACTAGCCATTTTAGGATTTCATTTCTTAGGATTTAACCCAATATGAGCACCTGATTCAGTTAATTTTACAATTGAAACTAAAGTTTTAAGATTTTTTATAGTTGAATTTGCATTGACTTTAAGCTGAATTGCATCAGCCGGTGATGTAGGTTTTTGTTCTACTTTTGCATTTTCAGTAGTAACTACTTCAACGTTAGCTACCGATTCAACTTTTTTCGTCGAATTTTCCATTTGAGACATGGAATCCACCTTTCGTAATTTTAAATATTTGTTTGTTATTTAAATCAAAAAAATAAAATAACTTATAAATTTTAACAAAAATATATTATTTTAAATAAATTATTTATTTTGATTAAATCCTTTAATCGTTTTTAAATATTCTAAAACTGCTTCTTGACTTCCATTGCCTTTTTTAATCAAAATCTTAAAAACCACCGCTGTTTTGTTATTAACATCAGGTTCAACACTTTGAATTTCATAAATAAAACCTGTTTGGAATGGTAATTTAAATAATGTTTTATAATTTTCAATAACTTCTTTTATTGTTTTTTGTTTTGTTTTTTCATCAATTAATTGTGGTTCAAGTTGATTTTTATCTTGTTTAATCGCTTCTAAATTAGCTAAATAAATCTTTTTATCAGCTTCAGAAATAAAACCATTAAGTGTTTTGTTATAAGTAATGCTTGCTAAATTTTCTCCATTACCTTTACTGATTTTAATTTCGATATCAATAGAATTAGCAGTTTTACTTTTAGTAATTTTTAGAATTTCATATTTTAAATCATTATTACTATTGTTAATATTTAAATAACTATTTTGTCATTTTAATGCTTCATCTACTGTTGTTTTACTAATGTTAATACTTGAATTAACTATGGGCATTAAATAAAGAGTATTATGGTTTTTTTCATCTTCTAAATATTTTTTATTTTCTAAAAATAAACGATATTGTTTAGCATTCTTAAAACCTTTTAAGATTTTTTTGTAAGTGTGCGTTTGACCTTTAAAATGATAACGAATTATTAGATCAATTACATCTTCATCTAACTCATTCAATCGTGCATCATATAATTCATATTTAATATCTTTATTTGGTGCCAAAAATTGAATATTAGTTTTAATAATCTTAATAAATTCTGAAGCTAAAATCTTTGAAAAATCATGTTGATCATAACCTTTAATGGTTGGATAAATTTCATTCTCTTGTTTTGATTTTATTGATGAGCTGCACGCAACACCACTTGTTGTTATCAAACCTAATAGTCCAACAATTAAACTACTAATGAAAACTGTTTTAATTTTTTTATTCACTGTTTCTTTACCCTTTAGTCTAAATTAATTTTAATTTTTTTAAATAATTGAGCCTGTTGTTCATTTTTACCTTTACTAATCATTATTTCCACAACTAATTCACGTTGTCTTTCATCTAATGGTTCAAAATAGTTAATGTCTATTATTTTAATATTAATATCTTTAAATTTTGAGTCTACTTTTAATTGAGGAATTAAATCCTCACCAAAATTAAAAGCTTTTTCACCTAATGTTTTAATTTCAACCAAACTTCTTTTTTGATATTCTGGTTTTATTCTAAGATTAAAAAAACCTATTTTTTGTTTTTGATCATAATCCCAAGCACTTTTAATAATATTTAAATTTTGTTGAAGGATTGTTTTATCTTCTTTTTGTTTAGGAGTTAAAAATGGTTGAAAATAAAAATCATAATTAATTGATTCTTTATATTTTTGAATTTTAGCATTAATCGTAACTTTAAGAATTTGTTCTGAATCCTTTTTAATATCAACAATTTTATACTGGACATTCTTTGGATTTCTTGATAAATCATAAACTAGTAGGTTATTTGATCCGTCTTTATTGATTTTTACTTTTTTTAAAACATCATCAATAGTATTGTTATCATTAGCAAATTCTTTTGCTAATGAAACTGTTGGACGATAAGTTAAAATAACATCCTGGTTAATTTTAAATTGCGAACAAGCGCTAACGATAAGGGGAATTGCCAAAATTGGCAATCCCAAAAAAGACATGATTATTTTTTTTAATTTTATTTTCATAATTTCTATAATTTTAACTTTAATGAAATTTTTTGAGTAATTGTATCTATTTTATCAATATAAACATTAATATTTTTATTAACATGCAAATTATCTTCTTCACAATAGTTTGAAATATGTAACAATGCATCATTTTTTAAACCAATATCAATAAAACTACCAAACTCTGTTTGGTTACGAATTGTTCCTTGTACTAACATCCCTATTTTCAAGTTATTAATATCAACCATTTGTGAACGTAAAATAGGAATATCATAATCATCACGAACATCTTGTAAAGGATTTTTTAAGTTATTAATAATGTTTTCAATAGTATAAATATCTGTTTTTAGAATAGTAGTTAATTCATTAGGATTTAATTGATTTAAAACTTGATAATTATTTATTAATTTATTAATTGGTAATTGTAAATATTTACATAATTCATTAACAACTAGATATGCTTCTGGATGAATACTTGTTCTATCTAAAAAATTATTAGCATTATTAATTCGTAAAAAACCAGCGGCTTGCTCAAAAACTTTATCGGTAATGTAAGGAATGGTTTTTAATTGTTCACGATTTTCAATAAATTGATGTTTTTTAACATATTCAAAAATTTTTTTTGCACTTCGCTTATTTAAACCTGATACTTTAGACAACAAAGGAATTGAAGCAGTATTAACATCAACACCAACTTGATTAACACAATAATCAATACAAAAATCAACTTTTTGTTGAAGAATGTTTTTATTAATATCGTGTTGATATTGACCTACACCAATACTTTTTGGATCGATTTTTATTAATTCACTTAAAGGATCAATGATTCTTCGTGCAATACTAATTGCCGAACGTTTTTCAACACTTAAGTTAGGAAATTCTTCACTTGCAATTGATGATGCTGAATAAATTGAAGCACCATCTTCACTAATTACACAATAATTAAGATTTAATTTGAATTCCTTAATTAAATCACTAATAAAAATTACACTTTCATTTGATGCTGTTCCATTGCCAATTGCTATTGTATTAACTTCGTATTTATTAATTAAGGATATTAACGTATTTTTAGCTTGTGTAATTAATATCTGTGGTTTGTGAGGGTAAATAATATCAGTATGTAATAATTGATTGTTTTTATTAACAATTGCTAATTTGCAACCATGCACATATCCTGGATCAAATCCTAAAACAACATGGCTTTTTAAAGGTTTTTGTAATAATAATTGTTGTAAATTATTACTAAAAATTTGTGCTGATTGTTGGTGAGCTTCCTCTAATTTTTCTTTGTAAACAGCATTTGAAACTGAAGGAATTAATAAACGATCAAAACCATCATTAACAGCTGATTTAATGTAGTCATAGCTGTTACTTTTGATTTTTCTAGTATATTTATTGACAGCAAAATCAATAAGAAATTCTTTTTTAAAATCAAGTTTAAATGCAATGATTTTTAATTCATTAGCTCGATCAATAGCCATTAATTGATATGCTTTTAAATATTTAATTGGGCAACTAAACTCATAATATAAAGCAAAGTTTTTAGTTGGGTCATTTGTTATTTTATTAATTCTTGTGATTAATTTAGCATGTTTGTTAATTGTTTCATAAAGCATTTCTCTTAAAGTTGTATCGTTAGCAACTTTTTGGGCAATAATATCACAAGCTCCAGCAATAGCTTCATCAACACTTAAAACTTGTTCATTTAAATATTGTTTTGCAACTTCTTTAATATTAGAATTAGGATTATTTTTTAATATTAATAATGCTAATGGTTCTAACCCTTTTTCAATGGCGATTGATGCTTTTGTTTTTTTATTTGAGGCATAAGGTTCATAAAGATTTTCAAGATCAACAAGCCGTTGACAATTATTAATTAATTCTAATAAGTCATTAGTTAATAAACCTTTTTGTTCTAAATTTTTAATAATTACTTCTTTACGTTTATTTAATTTTGTAAGATATTCATATTCATGTGCAATTGCTTGAATTTGAAATTCATCCATATTGTTAGTCAAATGTTTACGATATCTAGCAATGAATGCAATAGTATTATTATCAGCTAATAAATTCAAAACATTTGTTATATATTTTGCCTCAATTTTTAATTTTTGAACTAGTGTTTTAATAATTAAATCAATCATTTTGCACCCCTTTTAGAATTAATAAATTATAAACTTTTGATAGTCAAAATTAGTTATGTTAATTTAAATGCTTTATAATTACTAAGTAAAAGATAATTGGAGAAATTTTATGAATCTAAAAACAAAATTTTTTTTAAAAGTTATAAGTGTTATTGCTCCAATTGTTATAATTCCAACTATTTTAGCTAATTGTGCACATATAAATTCTAATGAACTTGATAATGCTAAAACAAACTTGAAAGGAAGTGTTGAAGTTGTTAATATTAATCCTTATAAAACAAAACAAATGTTAGCATCAAATATCAACAAAGAACAAATTAATTCTTATTTTATTTTTATTTTTAATTTAATTAAAACAAATCAAAAAATTGAAGAAAAAATTTTAGATAAAAATGATTATGAAATTCTTAATTGAGCTGCTAATGATAATGATGGAACGTTAGGTATTAACATTTACATTAAAACCACTAAACAAAGTTATTTAATTAATACTAAGCCTGTTTTTTTAACAGATAAACAAAACAATTATCTACAAGAATTAAAATATAAAACACCTGCTGTTTATAGTATTGATGAAATCTTAAAATTCTCAAACAACCCTTATAATTTAATTCACAATAATCCATACTATAGAGAACAATTATTGCGTGCAAAAATTTATTTTAATCAAAATGAAGCTAATGTTGATGATTCTAAACTTTATATGAACAAAATCGGTTATTCTGAATTTGGTAGTGATGTCCAAAAAAGATTAGAAAACGCCTTTAAAATTCGTTATGATGAGCAAAATATTTATCAAATTAATTCTCCGCAAATTTTAGCTAAAGAAACAAAAACGCTTACATCTTATATTGATAAAAAAACAAACAACAATTATAGTATTAATATAGAATTAATCAAAAAATTAATCCAAATTAATCCTTTTGGTAAACTCCCCAAAAATTTCGCTCAACTAATTAATTTAATTAAAAAAGAAGAATATCCTAAATTCTTGACAATTACTAAAAACGAATCTGTTGACAATATTGTTGTTAAAGATATTTATTATCGGATTATTGATCGTTATGCAAAATTAGAATTTATTTTAGAAATTTATAACAAAAAAACAAAACAAACCGTATATTTAAGTGCTAATTTTAATCAAAAGAATTCAGGATTATTAAAAAATGAAGATTATTTTCAATATATTTTTGATCGTACCATCTCACTTGATTTACTAACAACAAAAGATGGAAAAAATGTTGAATTAAATTCTGGAACTGGTTGAATTGTTGATCGTATTATTGACGATAGCTTACCTAAAAATAAAATTAAATTACTTATTGCAACTAATAATCATGTTATGGGCTGATCGAATTTAGCAATCTCAAAAGATAACAGAATGAAATCACGCTGGTTTAATAAACAAGAATATATAAATTATTTAGAAAATAACGCTGGTTTCATATCCTCAAACATTTATGAAGATAAAGACCGTTATCAATATTTACTATGGGGGACTGCGCCTCTAAAATCTCCAGTAAGTAATAAATATAATTCATTAAGTGGTATTAGTTTTTCAAATTTAGCAAAGGTTTATAATATTACAAATCAAAATTTCATTAATCGAGCATGATATATACCACAATTAAGTGCTAATGGTATAAAAATCAATGAAAATTTAAGAACATGATATCAAATTAATCAAGAAGATATTAAATCAATTAAAAATGGAACTTTAGACTTTGTTTTGGTCCCAATGGTTTTTGATATTGAAGATATTAAAGAAAAATTACCAAATTATTATAAAGTATTAAATACAAAAGATGAAGCAAATTGATATATTGGATTAGGCAATTCAAAAAAATACTTGCCACAATTACAACTATTTAGTGGAGGATATCCTGGTGATGTTAATCCTAATAGTTCAGCGATTGTTTCATGGCGCGGTTCTAAATCTTATGGTTCACTAATTCAAGCATTTGATCGTGAAATTAAAAATGAATCAATTTTAGATTATTATGGTCCAAAGCAAATTAATAATATTGATGGTTATCAAAAGGTTGGCGAAGGTTATTTAAATAAATTATTTAATGTTGGAACACGAGTTATTACCTCTGATGAAATAGGTGATTTGGGTTCTGGTTCATCTGGTTCAATGATTATTGATTCTAACTTTAATTTAGTAGGTATTCATTTTGCTTCTTTAAATTCGCGTGCTTATGGTGCGCCAAATGATTCAATGATTGGTAATTTATTTGTTGCTCAATCCCAAGACTTAAGTGGTGATATTGATGTAAGAGCTGCGGTGATAAAAAAACTAAAAGCTGAAAATATTTACACTTATAAACTAAACCCTAAAGTTAGTTCTTAATTTAAAATAATTTGTAAAAGAGAATGTTCTTTCATCTATACCAAATATTAGTAATTTATTAAAAGAATCATATGTTGAGCTTCTAGAAATAATTATAAAAGTGAGTTACGCAGATAGTGGTTCTGAAGTAGTAGGTTTATGCGAATACATAGTATTACCTAATCTTCTTTATATTAAAATTATTTTATACCTTAAAACCGAACTAAAATATTAAACCAAATTTAAAAAAGTTTTTAATTATAAAGGACAATACTACGATGGAAATGAAATGACAGAAATCTACAATTCATTACAAAAGGGAAACATTTACCCATAATAATGTTTTATGACAATTAATTAAAACTTTTTTGTTTGCTTTTATTTTAATAACTTGTTTTGTTTATATTTGATTATCATGGCCATTGTTGCTAAAATAAACGGAAATGCATCAGAATGATATCACGCACCAATCGCTTTAGCTTTCTTCTTACGGTTTTCATTAATTAATAAAATTTTTGCAATTATACTATCTTGTATTTTTTGCGTAAGCATTTATCGTTTTCGTAAAAAATTAGTACAATATGAAAATTTTAATGAAATAAAATCAATTAAAAATAATGCGATTCTTACTGTAATTTTTAGTGTTGTTGCAATACTTTCATTAACACTATTTATTAATTTAATGATTGTTTTTATTAATCAAAATTACTATTACATTAAACGTATTCATAATTTACTTATACCAATAAGAATTGATGAAATTAAAATTTTAGAATATAGTTACATTTATTTATTACGTTGTGGATTTTATATTTTATTAACAGTATTTATAGCAAAATTTATTCATGATAAAAGAAGTATGATAAAGGTTTTATCATTATATTTATTCGTTAATTTTATATTAATGATTATTGGAACTTCATTTACTTTTTTAGAACATACAAACTTTTATAATGGTATGTTAACTTATTGAACAACTTTTAGTTGTGGATTATTATATCCAGAAATTATTAATGATAATTTTCAGTGAATAAGTAGTTTTAATTACAATCTAAAAAATACTATTTATGAAAATAACTTTATTGCTTATTTACCTTATTTTTGCTCATTTATCGTTTTAATAATCTTAATTAAAAAAGTTAGTTGAAAATCAATTACTATTAGTTCAAATAGTTATTAAAATCATTTTGAGTCTAAGTATCTTTTTAAGTTAAGTTAAAAGTAGTGATAATATTTAAAAATCTACTTTACAAAACAAAGTAGATTAATAATTAGTTATCTTGATTTTTATTATATTTTCTTAAAGGACAATAATCATATTTTTTAGTATCTTTATCATTATAAGATTGACTTTCATATCCTAAATGATGATGATCAATAAGTAAAGGAAATAAAATATTATCGATTTTTGAGCATATTACTCTAACTGATCTTCCAAGGCCTAGTTGATAAAGTTCTAATTCTTCATTATCATTTTTCAATAAATTAGGATGGAGTTTTTTAATTAATTTAATATATTTACTAAATACATTATTTTGTTTAATAGGATGGCAATGATCGTTAATTCCTTTATTTTTTCAATTTTTATAAACATAGGGAAACAATGTATTAAGAATATAAATAATATTTTTTAAAAATTGGTTTTCATCCTTAGTATAAGTCGTTAAACTATTTACTCGTTCCTCTTTAACTCAATTTTCATAACGCAAAGAAATAACAATGTCATCATTATCTTTTGAAACATTGTTATTTTTAACTTTATTGCGAGGAGTTTTATTGTTATTTATTTTCTTAGACATTAATAATTTAATTATTCTTCATTTGTTTTATATAATAACTAAATATTTCTTTATCGCTTATTACTGCATTACAACTATCTAGCGGTCCAAACCCTTTGCGAGCTTTAATTCATGGGTCTTCTTGATGTGTAATACTTTCTAATTGATTAGCACTATAATGACCATATTCATCTCAAACTTGATTCAATATATCAATAGTATCTAAATTAAAATATTCTAGTTCATTAAAATCATTTATTTTAGGAATACTATTATATTTATGTTCTTTGAATTCATTATAAAGCATAGGAATAGCTGGTTCATGAACTCAAGCTTTGATTTTTTCATCAAATAATTTATTTTTTAAATCATCAACTTTTTCATTCATTAAAGTTAGGTATCATGAATATGCATAATACACTAATTTTTGAACTTTTTTGGGAGTCATTGATTCTTTTGTTAAAAATCAATTAGCAACAATTAATGGTGTTATTTCTTTCATTTCATGCACATCTTTCCTTATAAATATTATATTTAAAAAGTTAATAGTTTTACTTTTTTCTATTATTAAATTTTGATATTATATTGTTTAGTTCATTTTTATTTTCATCTAATTCGATTATTTTTTCTTTTAAAAATAAAAGTGCAAACTTGGAAAACTTATGTGTTTTATTGGTTTTTGATGTTGTAATTTCTAAATGATATTTTTTCGATTCCTTCATTTTAAAATATCAAATAAGTGCATATAATTTTTGAGGTGTTATATTAAGTTTTTCGGCTAATTGTTTTTGAATATAGGGATAAGTTTCATCTAAATTTTCTAATGGAACTGGAACTTCTTCTGCCAAATTTATATTTCCAGTAACTTTGATTACTGGTATTCCTTCATTTTCACTAAAACTACCTTCTTTTATAAATTTTGCTTTTTTTAGTAATTTTGCTATAAGATTTTTTTCTAAAACAACATCAACTCCATAAGGAGTGGACAATTTTCCGTTATTATAATCAACTATTCCTAAATTAGTAGCACCATTATTTCTAATAAATTCAAAAACCTTAAATAAGCTATCTCGTTCTTGCTTCATTCTACAATTAATAATTTGTTCCATTTCTGCATATTTTATTTTTTCAGTTCTCGCTCTATAACGATAAAATATATCACCATTAACAATTTTTTCTGAACTATTATTCTTTTGTGCTATCACTGGTTTTATATTTGATTCTTCGGTATAAATTCACCCAATAATTTTTTGAACAATGATAACATCCCCATTAGAATTAATTTCTTTTTCTTTTAAAATAAATGAGCCTAATTCTCAATTTATAGAAGGGGAAAATAGATTATTAATAGAATCTGTCAAATCTTCTTGTTGAATATTTTCAAAATTACTATTTTGTAACCCAATTATGGAACGAGGTGAATCTTTAATACCAAAAATAATATATCCACCACTGTTATTAGAAAATGCTGCCATAGTTTTAGCATATATTGCAATGTTGCCTTTATTAAATGATTGTTTAAATTCAACTTGAGTATTTTCCCTACTACGCAAATTTCCATTTTCCATACGAGCAGATAATATACTCTTTACTCTTTCTTCATGTTTTGATATAAGCATCTTAATTTACTTTAACCTCCATTAAAATTTAAAATAATATGTTATTTTATAATACTTATATAATTTTGCATTAAGGTTTTAAAAAAGTATGAATTTATATTGATTATGTTTTTATTTTTTGATAGCCTATAATAAGAGCGCACATTCTTTTGATAAAATCTTCATAATTATTTAATATTATAGAATTACCAAATAAATCATCGATTTTGTTTGAATAACTTAGTAAGTCTTCATCATTCATAATTTCTTTATAACATCTTATGTAATCTTTTTTATTTTTAATTTCCTCACTAATTTCTTTCAAACTAAGTAAAATGAAGAGCGTTTTATCTGGTGTATGAAAATAAACTTTAGGGTCATCATCTGATAATTTTAAATATTTTTCCAAATTGTGGTTTGAAATATTATCATATTTTTGTAATACACCATCACTTTTATAGTATGGAACTTTATCAAAAATTATAAAAATTTGAAAATAAGGAACTGAATTAGATCGTAAATTAGCTGTTTCGCCTAACATATTCTCAAAATAATTATTACTATTTTGAGAATAATTACTCATAACAAATTTAATTGCTAGTCCAGCAATTGATTTTCCATTATTTTTAATTGTTATATCAACTTTTTTGTTGTAATATCTACCATCAATACATTCTTCTTTATCATCTCTATAACCTTGGGATTTAATATTGTATTCTTTGCCTAACAATTCTTCTAAATCTTTTGCTATACTCCCATGTAATGTTTTTAATTTTTTAGTACTTCTAGACGTTCCAACACTCAAATAATTATCAAAAGATTCCTTTATAATATCTAAATCTAAAAATTTTTTGTTACTCAACATTTTATTAAATTTCCTCATTTTTTAATTTGTAATCCAAGTATTTTTTTACATCTTTCGATGAAAAAGTATAATAACCACCATTTTTATATTTTCCTAATAAAGAAATATAAAGGCCAAATTCGTTGTCATTCAATGCTTTCTTAATTTTGGGAAAATGTTTTTTGTCACTTACAACATATAATCCACTATAAACACCGGTTCCAATTGGAGCATTAACAATTTTTAAATCTGACGTAGTTTTTATTAAAGAATTTATTGCAATTTTATCCTTATAAGTATCTTTAATTCCTTGACTTCTACCAAATGCATATCAACAATTTTTTGAACTAATATCATGATTTTTTTTAGTAAATTATTTTTATTAAATTTTAAATAATTGTACATTTTTAAATCTTTTTTTAACACTAATTCATCAATTAAAAAATTTTCTTTATCGTATGGATAAAATATTTTTTTTAGTTCTCCTTTCGAAGCTTTAATGACAGGAATAATGAATTTTGATTCAAAGTCAAAATCATTAATAAATATTTTATCTGACAATGTTGCATAACCATTCTTTACTAATATGTTTGTGGTTTTATTTGAAAGTAAAACTTTTTTTAAAAAAATAAGTTTTTGTTTAGGTCCAAAATAATAATTATTTTTTATAAAATAATCGTTGTGGGATATTTTTTCAATAAAACAAGGTTTTAATTTTTTCTCATCAAATTCATAATATTCAACACATTCATTTTTTTTACTCTTATTTAAACAAATAATAGTTGTATAAACAGTAGCATTAAAAGCTTGAAAATGTTTTAAATCACAAACACTTTCGATTAATTTATATTCACTCAAAAACAAGCGCATATTTAATCCTGCTAAACTTGTAAAAAAAGAAGATGGTGTGATGTAGCATAAAATTCCATTTTTATTTAACATTTTTATACCAATTTCATAAAATATAATATACAAATCAGTCATTCCTTTATTACTAAATAAATAATTTTTAATTAAATTGGGTTCTTTAATCAAATTATGAATTCTAACATATGGAGGATTTCCAATAACAAAATCCATTTTAGAATCATATATATTTATTTTCATACTATCATCATTTACAAAGTTTCATAAAACTTTATTTAAACCATACTTTTTAACAATATCATCACACCTATGTCTACAAATTTCTAATTCATCATTATCAATTTCTATACCATGTATAAATGTTTCTAATTGTTTTTTTTAACTCAATTAAATCATTATTATTTATAAGATAATCTTTGCAATATCTATCAACTATATAAGTTAAAAATTGCCCATCTCCACAACTATTATCAATTACATGTTTTTTATTTATATTTCCATTAATATAATGCCCTTTATCAAGTATTATATTTACTAAATAATCAGGTGTATAAACTTTTCCATAGCGTTTAACCTTAGTCAATCTCAATAATTCTTTCATTTTTAAATTTAAAAACCTCTTTTAGACATTATATTAAAATTAATAAAAACGTTTTTATTTTATTGATAAGAGTTATCGATACCATAAAATAATTTCAACAATTTAATTAATATAGTTAAATATTTCATTATTTTTTATATTTGATGAAATGACAATATAAGGGTTTTGCTTTTTTATTATATATTTACTAAATTAATCACTTTTCTCTTTTAATATCAAATAAATATACTAATATAATTAATTTTATCAAAATCCAAAATGGGAGTCAAAATGGGGTTAAAATTAAACAATTGCTTTTAAAACAATTATTACTAAAAAACTAATAGTTTAAACTTTATTAATCACAATAATTTAGTATTTATCCAAAATTTTAATAACAATATTAGTAGTATAATGACTTGTAAATAATACAAGGAGATTTTGGTGTTGAATTTAAAACAATATTTAGGTGAAACTAATTTTTATGATAAGAAAGAAAAATTAGAAAAGAAAAAAATAAAATCATGACTAAAAAGTGTTTGTACATTTGCTAATGGTCAAGGTGGCAAATTAATATTTGGTGTAAATGAAAACAATAATGTTTTAGGATTAGAAAATTATTTAAATGATTCTGAATTTATTAGTGAAACTATTAAAACAAAAATTGATAATATTCCAGAATTTGATATTGAAATTAATGAATACGAAAATAAAATTATTCTAATACTAACAATTTTTCCAGGAAGAAATCCACCATATTTTCTAGTTGATAATGGTTCAAAAACTCCATATAAAAGAGTTGGTAATCAAAGTGTAATTGCTTCAATTAATGATTTATTAAATTGATGTTTAAGAAGTCAAAATCGCACCTATGATTCATTAGTTTCTAATAAATTACTAAAAGATGTTAGTTTTTTAATGTTAAAAAATGAATATCAAAAACATACAGAAAATTTATGAGAGGATAAATTTTTAAAATCCTTTGAATTAATTGATAACAATAATTACTTAACAAATGCTGGAGCTTTATTTGCTGATGGATATCAAGTTTATCAATCAGGAGTTTTTTGTACTCGTTGAAATGGAAAGACTAAAACAAATGGTTTAATTGAAGCATTAGATGATGCAGAATTTGAAGGGAATTTACTATTTCTTTTAAATTCAAGTATAAACTTTATTAAAAGAAATAGTAAAAACATGTGAAGAAAAGGAGTTTTATATCGTATTCAATATCCTGAATATCCTATAAAAGCAGTGCAAGAAGTAATAGTTAATGCTTTGATTCATCGAGATTATTCAATTATTGGTAGTGAAGTACATATTGACATGTATGATGATAGATTAGAAGTATATTCTCCTGGTGGTATGTTTGATGGGAATTTTGTCCAAAATATCGACCTTTATAATGTATGATCAATTCGCCGTAATCCTATTTTAGCTGATTTATTTGCACGAATGAATTTAATGGAAAGAAGAGGTTCTGGTTTAAAAAATATTTTAGAAATTTATGCATCTAAAGAAAATTATCGAGAAGATTTAAAACCGGAGTTTCGTTCAACTGAATCTGCTTTCTTTGTTGTTTTAAAAAATTTAAATTATCAAGAGCAAAATATATCAAAAAATGAAAATCAAAAAATATCCCCTAGCCAAAGACGTAAAAAAATCATAGAATTTATCGGACAAAATCCAAAAACAACAGCTTATGAATTAACAAAAATATTTTTTGTTTCAATTAATACCATTGAACGCGATCTAGCTAAATTAGTACATGATGGATATGTTGAATTTGTGGGATCATCAAAAAATGGTGAATGAAAAATTAAAACTAATCAATAAATCACGTTGTTAAAAAATTTTCTCTTCTTTAATCTTGTTATAATTCTTAGTTAGTAATAGTTTAGGTGGTTAAACGTGAAAAAATATGATGTAATTGTCATTGGTGCTGGACACGCAGGATTAGAAGCAGCTTTTGCAACTTCTAATCTTAATTTACAAACAGCATTAATTACATTGGATGAAAAAGGGATTGGGATGATGCCATGCAATCCTTCAATAGGAGGGCCGGCTAAAGGAATTGTTACACGTGAAATTGATGCCCTTGGTGGTATTCAAGGTAAGGCAGCTGATGCTACAACAATGCAAATGAAAATCTTAAATTCATCAAAAGGACCAGGTGTTTGAGCGATTCGTGCACAAATTGATAAAATTGCTTACCAACGATGATTTAAGCAACAAATTAAACAACAAAAAAATTTAGATTTAATCATTGCTGAGGTTAGTGATCTATTAGTAGAAAATAACATTGTTAAAGGTGTTGTTTTAAGTGATCAAAAAATCATCCAAGCTGATTATGTAATTATTACAACAGGAACTTATTTAAAATCAATTACTCATCGTGGTTCGGTTTGTGTTGATGAAGGAGCAGATGGTACAAAAAATGCTAAATTTTTAAGTGATGCATTAGTGAAATTAGGATTTGAGTTAATTCGTTTAAAAACAGGGACTCCTGCAAGAATTAAAAAAGATTCGATTGATTTTACAAATATGATTCTTGAACCTGGTACAAATCAAAAAATTGCTTTTAGTCACTATCACCCTGTTTATAAACCTTATGACGAACAACTTCCTTGTCATATTATTTATACAAACGAACAAACTCACCAAATTATTCGAGAAAATTTAAATAAATCAGCAATGTATGGGGGTATGATTTCTGGAATTGGGCCACGTTATTGCCCTTCAATTGAAGATAAAATTGTTAAATTTAGTGAAAAACCGCGTCACCAAATTTTTGTTGAACCAGAATCTTATGAATTAGATTCAATGTACTTAGGTGGTTTTTCTACTTCAATGCCAATCGATGTTCAAGAAAAAATGATTCGTAGTTTACCAGGATTAGAAAACTGTGAAATACTAAAATATGCTTACGCTATTGAATATGATGCTATTGATCCAACCCAACTATATCCTAGTTTAGAATCAAAATTAGTTAATAATTTATTTTTTGCTGGTCAAATCAATGGAACTAGTGGCTATGAAGAAGCAGCGGCCCAAGGATTAATGGCTGCAATTAATGTTAATCAAAAATATCAAAATAAAGAACCTGTCATTTTAGGTCGTGATCAAGCATATATTGGCGTTATGATTGATGATATTGTTACCAAAGGCGTTGTTGAACCATATCGTTTACTAACAAGCCGTGCGGAACACCGATTAGCATTAAGAAATGATAATGCTGATGATCGATTAATGAAAATTGGTTTTGAAATTGGTTTATTAAAACCAGAAGTATATGACCAATACTTAAATAATTTAAAACAAATTAAAGAAATCTTAAACTGATTAAAAACAACAACTGTTGGCCAAATTGATGACTTAAAATTTACAACTCTAAAAACAAATAGTTATTTAATCGATTATTTAAAACGTCCTGAAATTAAATTAAATGATTTATTAATTTATTGTCCTATAAAAATTGAAGATGAACAAATTATCAATAAGGTACAAATTCAAGTTAAATTTGAAGGTTATATTAAAAATCAAGAAGAAAACTTAAAACAATTAAAGCGTTTAAATAATATTAAACTTCATGCAATTGTTGATTATAAAGAAGTGCCAAATATTTCTTTAGAAACAATTGATAAATTAAATAAGATTAAACCTCTTGATCTTGAACAAGCAAGTCGGATTAGTGGGGTTAATTTAACAGACATTGCAATGATTAAATATTATTTAGAAAGAATTAAAAATGACTAGAAAAGATTTTTTTAATGTTTTAACTAGATATTTTCCTTGAGTTGATGAACAAACTTTTATGAGTTTTGAAAAGTATAAAACAATTATTCAAAAATATAATCAAATTTTTAATTTGACAAGACTTGATAGTGATGATAAGATTTACCAAAATTTCTTTTTAGATTCACTTGCACCTTATAAAGAACTAGATTTTTTTACACAAAATACTAATCTTAAATTAATTGATATTGGTTCTGGTTCTGGAATTCCAGGGGTTGTTTTAAAGATTATTTTTAAAAATTTAAATTTAACATTATTAGAAGCTAATCAAAAACGATGTGAATTTCTTAAAATATTAACTCAAGAATTAGGTTTAAATGATGTCTTAATTTGAAATATGCGTGCTGAAGATTTAACACAATCGATGCGTGAATCTTTTGATATTGCAACTTCAAGAGCTGTTGCATCATTAGATAAAATTTTAGAAATTTCAGCCGCATTTGTTAAAGTTAATGGTTATTTAATTCAACCAAAATCAATAAAATTTTATGAAGAAGAACTAAAAGCAAAAAATATTATAAAAACTTTGTATTTAGAAAGAATCGCTTTAAAAGATTTTTGAGAAAATGATTATCATCATTTAGTTGGTGTTTATTTAAAAAAACAAATCACTCCACTACAATTTCCTCGTCCTTGAAATCTAATTCTTAAAAAACCACTCTAATTATTTATAAAGGAGTTATATTATGAGTTCATTACCAGTTATTATTTTAGTAATTGGCATTTTTGGGTCTATTTTTCTAGTAATAGGATATATTCCCCAAGTAATTAAAGTTATCAAAACAAAACGAACAGATGGAATTTCATTAACATTTTTAATTTCTTTAAACATCGCTTGTTTTCTATTTGTAATATATAGTATATTAGTAATGATTTTTAACAAACATAATGGTATTCCTACTGCTTTACCATTATGTCTTGCAAACACCATAGTAGGAATTTTAGGTCTAGTTATTTTAATTTATAAAGTTAAAAACATTAAAAAAGCTAAATTATATTTAATGGATGAAAAGACATATTATGAAAAATATGTCTTAAATAATTTATAATGTCTCCAATTAGTATTGAATTAATAATTCAAATAAGTATTGGATTAAGTGCTAGCCTAATTTTATTGTTTGCTTTCTTACCACAAACACTTTTAACTATTAAAACTAAAAATACTGCTGCATTAACAATTAGTATGTTTATTATTTGTTTTATTGCACGTTTATGTTTTAGTTTAAGTGCTATTCTAACAATTATCGTCTATATTCATAATCAGAATTATGGTTTATCTTTATATGCGCTTACACTTCCTGTTTTAATATGTCATGGTATTAATATGTTATTAAATTTAATTATTGCTTTTATAAAAATCAATAATGTTTATAAAGCCAAAATCCATAAAATGAATGAGAATGAATATATTATTTTTGCTTATGCTCAAAAATTAAAGGAAAAAGTATCGATAAAAAATAAATAATTTACACAATAAATTTACATAAATATTTATTTTATTTTTTTAAAAAATTGTTCTTTTTTTTTTTTTTTTTTGCTTTATAATTAAAAAACATTCAAGTTGACTATAAATTTGAGTATTTACACTTCATATTCAATGATGCAAAAGCATTATTAGTTAGGAAAAATTTATGAAAAAGTTAAAATTAATCACTTTAAGTTTATCGCCTATTCCTATCGTCGCGATCATGGCTACAGCATGTAGTACAACAAAAAAAGAAAAAGAAGTAGATCATAAACAAGATGAATTAACTACTATAAATAATAATTTACAATTAGAATATCCACAAAACAAAGATATAGAAACATCAGCAGCAATAAAGGAAGAAATAAAGCCTTTAAATTTGCCGTCTGGTGTTGTTTTTAGCATTAAAGAAATTAGTCCTAAAGCAAATGATGAAAGTACATTAATAGTTAAATACACCCTTAAAAAGGGAAACATAACTAAAGAATTTAAAAAAGAAATTAATGGATTTAAAAAAATTCGTAAAGATCAAAATATCGCTAATCTAAAAGACATGCATGATGATTTTAAAACAATTTTTAATAACATTAAATTAAAAGATACGTTCGATTTTAAACTAAAAGGTCTTTTTAACTCAAATTTTGGTGAATACGATAAATTATTACCATCACAAATTATTAACAATTTTGCACAAGGTGTAGAAACTAGAATTAATACTAACCAAGATCGTTTAGGTATTGAAGTTATAGATGTTAGTTATCCAAATAAAAATTTTGGTTCTGCTAATCGTGAAGGTAATTTAAAAATGTCACTATTAGTAACTGATAAAAAAACAAAACAAGTTTTCATTAAATCAATAATTGCGTATGGTTTTAAAACTAATGCAATGGGTTTAGATGAGAATGGCTCAATTCCAGGTGGTGGTGCTGATCTTGTTAAACCTAAAGTTGATGAAAATAATTATTTTAATAAAACTCAATTAGAAAGATATGAAATTGATAATCAAGCTTATTTAAATGGTTTAAAAGGCCAACATATGGGTAAAACTTGACAACAAGTGCGTCCTGAACTTGGTGATAATGAACAAAAAATTAATGAATTTGATCAAAAAGCTAAAGGTGTAAGTCAAGATGCTTATGCGTCTGCTGCTTATAAAGGTTTTACACTCCCAGTGTATGATAAAAATGGTGATTTTAAAGGTTTATCAATTAATGAAAGTAGTTACGGCCAAGCTCGTTCATGAGTTGATACAAGAGGTCGTGACGAATGAAAAACCACTGGTTTACCACGAACTTTACCAAACGAAAAATATCGTGATGAAGCTTTACAAACATTAGGGATTAGTTCTTTAACTTTAAAAGATGGAAAAAAAGATACTTGAGATAAATCTTCAGGAACAACATGAATCTTAGATTATCAAAAAACAAATGATAATAAATATCCTACAAAATGATATTTTGCAACTAATTTACATGTTGCAGATACTATTACAGATAAAACAACTTCTATTGATTTAATGAAATTAATGGATAGTGTTAAAACTAAAACAACTTTACGTTTAAGTAATTTAGATGAAAATATTTATCGTTTTGGTTTTGCAAGTAAAAATAACAAATTTTTATTAAATCATGGTCTTAAAAAAATATATGATGGTCGAAATTTCTTAAAAACTAAACCTACAGAATACTTAACAGAACAACAAAAAGAAAAATACAAAGATGCAGGTAGTTTTGTTGATTTTGCAGTTTTTGAATTAGATTTCGAACAATTAAAATTACTTAATGTTTGAAACAATCAACTTAACTCAAATGGCGGTGTAATTACTAAATATGATCATTCTTCTGCACAAGATCTTGCAAAAATTATTACAAGTGATTATGCAAACCATAGTGATAAACAAATTAAATTCTTATCCAAATCATATTTAAATGATTATTCTAAAATTGATGTTCCTCTAAGATCTACATCATATAAATTCGAAGGAAAAGATGAATTATTTGCTCTTGGATGACCTAATTCAACTAGAGATGGTTTTTTTGAACGTTATGTGGATGATGATCAAACTAAATATCGTACAACAGATAATTTTAGTTTATGAACAAATTCTGATTATCGTTTTTTTGGCAAACTAACAGAGCAAGAAGGTGGGCAACCCGCTTTCCCAACAGAACGAACTGAACGTGGTAATTACTTGTCTTATGCGATTGGTTACCGTAGTTTTATCGATAAACCTGGTGTTCTAGATGCCTTTATTTCTGCTCCTCATACTGGCAATGATTTATATAAATCTCTTGATGGTAAAAAATATATTAATATGGGTTTGGAATATATGCCTAGACATTATGCTCCAGCAGGAGGTGCATCTGGTTCAAGTGTGCGAAATCAAAACAATGAAATTGTAGGAATTTATCATGTAAGTAATGAATTTGCTAGCACCGGCTTAGCAACTGCTTTTCGTTCTGAAGGATATGATTATAAAGGCTTATATGGTGATAAATACAAAGAATTACCACAATATGACTTAATTTATGGCGGTGGAAAAGATCAAGCTACAGGTCAATCATATCGTGAAAAAATGAAAGAAATATATAAAAATAATAACAATATTAAAACAGCATTATTTCCAAATGGTTTTGACCAATATGATGAAAAGTTTAAATTTAATAACAATCAAAGTAAATAAAGGTTAGGTTTAAATAATAAAAATGAAATTTATTAAACGTAAAACAAAATTATTAACGATTACAATTGGTGCAGTTGCTGTTAGTTCAATCTTATTAGGAGGAATTTTTTATGGTACAAGTCAAAAAAGTCCCTCAAGTTTTGGTATTGCTTCTATTGATCAAAAAGAAAATTTTATTAATAAAGACAATTTAGATTACCAAAAAGCAAGACCATCAATTAAAGATAGTAACTTAAAAGAAATTCCCAAACCTAAACCTCAACCAAAACCTAAGCCTCAACCAACTCCATTTCCAGATCCCATCCCAACACCTCCAAAAAAAGAAGAGCTAAAAAAACCAGATATTAAACCAGAAGAACCTAAAAAACCTGAAATTAAACCAGAACCAAAACCTGAGCCTATTCCTCAACCAGCCCCTCCTATTGAAACAAAACCAAAAGAAGAATTATTACCACCCAACCCTCCGCCTCCAAAAGAAGAACCAAAACCAGAACCAAATCCGCAACCACAGCCACAACAGGTTCCAAACAATAGTAATTCACGAATTATAGAAATTAATGGTGTAAGAGTGGAAGCTGAAGTTGAAGTCCCTCCCCCTCGTGATATTGCTGAATATGATAAACAAAATAATCTGGTTAACCCTAATCCATACATTAATGATAGTGTTGGTAAAATTAAAAACGTAAAGGTTACCGATGAATTGCGAAAAGCAACAGGTAAATTGGTCCAAGGAAATTTAGGACGTTGAGATTACAAACATTTAATTAATGATTTATTAACTCTTAAACCAGAGGAAATAGAAAAATATGTAAAAAACGATAAAAGCGGTTATTATGCAAAAGTTTGATATCGTTTTTCAAGATTATTTGAATCTGAAAATGTTGTTAATTTTTTAACTGAACAAGGTAAAAAAGAATATCCTGAAATGAAGTCTAAATTTGTTTCAAAAGACCATAAATATGCATGGCTTTATCAACATTTAGACTTAACAAAGTTTACACAATTATCAAATGAATCAGAATCTTATTTAAAAGAAGGCTATACACCTGATCCTGATAATGCATATGTTGATGAAAATGGAAAAATTAGTTCTCACGCATATTCACCTGCCAAAGGTTATAATTCGGTAACAAGTCGAATGGAAAATGATAATTGAAATCGGCGTGTTTTCGGTTATAAAAGTTGGTATGGACGTACTCCTGGAAATTTAGTTGAAGGTAATTATCCTGGTTGAAAGAAAACAAATGTAACCCAAGAATTCCATCAATATGGCGTTAGCGATGGTGATGGAATTACAGTTAATAAATTAACTCGTGAAAAAACTGAAGATGGTCGTTTAAATGAAGGATATGTTATTGATATTGATGCTGATAATCCACAAGGTTATGAAAAAACAAAAAAATTAATTCAAACTTTAAAAGAAAAAAATATCAATATCACAGGGTATAGAATTCATAATATGGGGAAATCAGATTCAAGTCAAAAATTTGTTGATATTCTAAAAACATTACCAAATCAATTGCCTTTATTAGAATTGTTTTTCTCCGCTGGTTCGCATAATACCTCTTCATTAATCGCACTGAAGGATAAAAAAATTAAAGAATTAGGTTTGTTCACACTAGGAAATTCATTATTAGATGAATGATCAATTAATCCTAATGCCTTACGAAATGTTGAATGAATTAATTCAAACGATTATAATGTTTCATTTAATTATAAACAAGGTGCAGATATCGCTACTCGTATTACTTTTGATACTTTAGCTTTTGATGAAAGTGATTATAATGACAATGCATCTGACATTAAATCAAAATTAAAACAAATTAATGATGGTTTACGAATGGTTTATTGAACAAGAAATAATGAACCAATTTTTCAGGGTAGTTTTGGACCTGGTTTAGATCCTGACCACAAAGAATCAGGCAACAGTTATCCACAAGGATTAGATTTTAGTCGTGTCCCTCAAATTCGCTCATTACGGGGTTTAATATTTAAAGATGAACAAAAAACATCAAATAATA
The DNA here is from genome assembly GCF_000019345.1 of Ureaplasma parvum serovar 3 str. ATCC 27815. NCBI lineage: Bacteria > Bacillati > Mycoplasmatota > Mycoplasmoidales > Mycoplasmoidaceae > Ureaplasma > Ureaplasma parvum. The sequence goes on from NC_010503.1 coordinate 49,878, forward strand.
AAGATCGTAAATTACGAAGAATTAATTTTTACAATAACAGCACAACTTATAAAATGTCTATTGAGGACTTAAATGAAGCCGGATTTAACGAACATATTGTAAGTGGTGAACCTGGTGAAAAAAGTAAAATTACTTTTAGCAATGGTTCTGGTACAACTAAAATCCAAATTGATGGTGATCAAGAATTGTCAGCAAATGGAATTAGTAACTTATCAGCAATGTTTAATTTTGCTGAAAGTTTACAACGGACAATTGTTGTAAATAATACCAACTCACCACTTGCAAATCAACTAAGAAATGCGGGATATAGTGTTGAATCAACAACTAACGCTGGACTAATAGATATTTAATCTTTATTTAAAAATTTTGGACAAAAATGTATGAAAAAAAATAAGTTAACTACTCTCGCTTTAATATTACCAATTACAATTTTAACTCCTATTGTTATTGCCTCATGTACAAATAAAACTAAAGTTAAAAAATCATCATCTTTAGATAAGATTGCTTCAAATTTAAAATTAGAGTATTTTAATAACAAAGCTAATACTAAAGCATCAAGTGTGCAAAAAGATGAAATTAAAAAACCACTAAATTTACCAAATGATGTTGTTTTTAGTGTTAAAGACGTTTTTGTTAGTCACAAAGATCAAAGTGTATTAATTGTCAAATACACTTTAAAAAAAGGGAATGAAATTCAAGAGTATACTTATGAAATTAAAGGTTTTAAATCTGTTTATGAAAAAGATAAAATCGTTAATGATTTAAGTCAAGCAAACGAAGATTTTAAAAAAATTGTTAATAATATCAGGTTAAAAGATACATTTGATTTTAAACTAGCAGCTTTTCCTAATCAAAATTATGACCAATTATTACCATCACAAATTTATAAAAATTATTATCAAGGTATTGAAATTCAACAACACAAATATCAAAATGAATTAGATATTAAAATTATTAATTTTTTATATCCTGATGGTGATTTTGGTTCGGCAAATAAAAATGGTACTTTAAAATTATCATTAATGTTAACTGATAAAAAAAATAATCAAGTTTACTATAAACTTTTAGAGGTTTCTGGCTTTAAATCTAATCCCTATGGTGTTGATGAAAATGGAACAATTCCTGGAATTGGTACAGAACGTTTAAAACCTAAAAATCAAGACGATTATTTTTCAAAAACTCAATTGCAACGTTATGAAATTGATAATGAAGGATATCTTCAAATTTTAAAACGCCAAAATAATGATAAAAATTGAAAAGAGTTGCGCCCTGATTTAAATGCAACTGTTAGTGATATTAAACATTTTGATGAAAAAGCAAAAAACGTGGGTCAAGATTCTTATGAATCTGCTGCTTATAAAGGTTTTACATTACCTGTTTATGAAAGTGATGGCAAAATCAGTGGTTTAGCATTAGCAGGTAAAGATACACCAAAAGGGCCGTCATGAGTTGACGCAATTGGACGTAACCAATGACAAATTGGTGGTTTACCACGAACATTGCCAAATGAAAAATATCGACAAGAAGCAATGCAAACATTTAGTTTAGGAATTTTAAATAACGATTCGCACAAGAACAATACTTATAATAAAACTGCAGGTACAACATGAATTTTAGATTATCAAAAAACAAGTGATAATAAATATCCTACAAAATGATATTTTGCTACAAATTTACATGTTGCAGATGCGATAAATGAAAATACTTTATCGATTAATTTAATGCGATTAATGGATTCTGCACAAATTAAAACTACTTTTAGATTAAGTAATTTAGATGAGAATATTTATAATTTTGGTTTTCGAAGTAAAGAACATGGCAAAAATCTTTTAAACCATGGACTTAAAAAAATTTTTGATGGCCGTGATTTTTTAAAAACAAAACCGGCTGAATATTTGATTAATTCACAAAAAGAAAAATATAAAGATGTTGGTAATTTTACAGATTTTGCTGTTTTTGAATTAGATTTTGAAAAATTAGAATTAGTTAATGTTTGAAAAAATTTTTTAGGTGAAAATAATGGGTTAGTAACAAAATATAATAATTACAATCCTCAAGAGTTGGCTAAAGTCATTACAAGTAATTATGCTAATAATAAAAATAACCAGATTAAATTCTTATCTAAATCATATTTAAGTGATTATTCTAAAATTGATGTTCCTTTAAAATATAGACAAGAAGACGCTAAAACATGATTTAAAAAATACGATGAATTATTTGCATTAGGTTGACCTAATTCAACAGAAGATTTCTTCTTTAAAGCTTATGTTGATGATGACCAATTAAAATACCGTACTCGCGATAATTTTAGTTTATGAACAAATTCTGATTACCGATTTTTTAATAATTTAACTCAACAAGAAGGTGGTCAGCCTGCTTTTCCGCCAGAACGTACTGAACGAGGTAATTATTTATCTTATGCAATTGGATTCCGTAGTTTTATTCAAAAACCTGGAATAGTTGACGCATTTATTGCAGTTCCCCAAATTGGGAATAATTTATACACATCCAGTGATAATAAAAAATATATTAATATGGGACTAGAGTATTTACCCAAACATTTTGCACCAGCAGGTGGTGCTTCTGGAACAAGTGTACGCAATCAAAAAAATGAATTGGTTGCTATCTATCATGCTAAATATGATTCATCAAAAACAGGTCTAGCTGCTGCTTTTCGATCTGAAGGTTATGATTATCAAGGATTATATGGAAATTATAATTTACCACAATATGATTTAATTTATGGCGGTGGAAAAGATCAAACCGAAAAGAAATCATACCGAGAAGCGATGAAGGATATATATCAAAATAACAATATTAAAACAGCATTATTTCCTGATGGATTCGATAAGATTCCTGATGAATTCAAATTTAATAATAATTAAAAATAAATTATCTTTAATTGAAAGGATTGTTGGTATATGAAATTTATTAAACGTAAAACAAAATTATTAACGATTACAATTGGTGCAGTTGCTGTGAGTTCAATTTTATTAGGAGGAATTTTTTATGGTACAAGTCAAAAAAGTCCTTCAAGTTTTGGTATTGCTTCTATTGATCAAAAAGAAAATTTTATTAATAAAGACAATTTAGATTACCAAAAAGCAAGACCATCAATTAAAGATAATAACTTAAAAGAAATTCCCAAACCAAAACCTCAGCCAAAACCAGAACCACAACCAACACCATTTCCAGATCCCATCCCAACACCTCCAAAAAAAGAAGAGTTAAAAAAACCAGAGATTAAACCAGAAGAGCCTAAAAAGCCTGAAATTAAACCAGAACCAATTCCTAAACCAAAACCTCAGCCTATTCCTCAACCAACACCTCCTGTTGAAACTAAACCAAAAGAAGAATTATTACCACCAAGCCCACCACCTCCAAAAGAAGAACCAAAACCAGAACCAGATCCACAACCACAACCACAACAAATTCCTAACCAAAGTACTGTTAGAAAAATTGAATTGAATGGTGTTTTAGTGGACGCTGAAGTTGAAGTTCCACCCCCTCGTCAAACTTTTAAATATGATCAGGATAATGGATTATCAAATCTTAATCCCTATACAAATATAAGTGTTGGGAAAATTAAAAAAGTTTTTGTAACAGATGAGTTGCGGCACAAATCAGCAGATTTAGTGCGCGGGAATTTAAAGCGTGGCGATTATCAAAGTTTAGTTAAAGATTTATTAGATCCAAATATAAAACCAGAGGAAATTGATAGTTATATCGCAATGGTTGATAAAAGTGGATATCACGCTAAATTATGAAGTAAATTTAAAAAACTATTTGATACAGACAATGTTGTTAATTTTCTGAATGAACAAGGTAAAAAAGAATATCCTAATATGAAAACAAAATTTGTTTCTGATGCGCACAAGTATGCTTGATTATATGCTCATTTAGATTTTTCAAAATTCACTAAACTTTCAGCCAATTCTGAAAAGTATTTACAAGAAGGTTTAACGCCTGATCCAGATAATTCATATGTTAATGAAAACGGCGAATTAGACTCATATGCTTATTCACCTGCTAAAGAATATAATACAGTAACAAGCCGTTTAGCAAATGATAATGCTAACCGAAGGGTGTTTGGGTATAACGAATGATACAATCGTAGTCCAAATGGTTTAGCTAATGGTGATTATCCTGGTTGAAATAAATCAGATGCAACAGCTGAGTTCAAACAGTATGGCATTAAAGATGGTGATGGTATTAAAGTTTATAAACTAGAGCGCCAAAAACCACAAGAAGGTAAATTAAATACTGGATATATTGTTGATATTGATGCTGATAATCCTGATGGATACCAAAAAACAAAAGAATTAATTCAAAAATTAAATAATCAAAACAAAAAAATTACAGGATATCGAATTCGTAACATGGGGAAATCAGATTCAGGACAAAAGTTCTCTGATATTCTAAAAGCCTTACCAAATGAATTGCCATTGCTTGAATTGTTCTTTTCTGCTGGTTCACATAATACGTCAGCACTTTCTGCTCTTGAAACTAAACATATTAAAGAACTTGGGTTGTATACATTAGGTAATTCATTATTAGATGAATGATCAATTAATCCAAATGCGCTTCGAAAAGTAGAATGAATTAATTCTAATGATTATAATGTTTCGTCAGAATATAAACAAGGATCAGATATTGCTACACGAATTACTTTTGATACTCTTTCTTTTGATAAAAATGATTTCAATGATAATGCAAATGATCTTCGAACAAAATTAAAACGTATTAATGATGGATTACGAATGGTTTATTGAACAAGAAATAATGAACCATTCTTTCAAGGTGGATTTGGTCCAGGATTAGATCCTGATCATAAAGAGGTGGGAAATAGTTATCCCCAAGGTTTAGACTTTAGTCGTGTCCCTCAAATTCGCTCATTACGGGGTTTAATATTTAAAGACGAACAAAAAGCTTCAAACAATCGTGAACGTAAATTAAGAAGAGTTAATTTCTTTAATGATAAAGAAAATTATGAAATGTCAATTAATGATTTAAATGAAGCTGGTTTTAGTGAACATATTGTGACTAATGAACCAATGCCTCCTAAAAGTAAAATTACTTTTAGTAATGGTAATGCTACAAAACGTATTTACATTAAAGGCAATGGTAGTCTAACTGCAAGTGGTATTCAAAATTTAGCTACATTATTTAATCTAGCAGAAAGTTTAGATTCTAAATCTGTTGTTGTTGATTCTAATAATTCAGAATTAAAGTCACAATTAGAAGGTTTAGGATATAAAGTAAGTGATGCTTCTGACGCTAACTATATTGATATTTAATAGAAGGAATTATTATGAAAATTAAAAAACTTATTGCAAGCGTTAGTATAATCACACCAATTGTGTTTGTTTCAGCTTTAGCAGCGTCTTGTGTTAATAATAAACATGAAGATAAAAATATTGTGCATAATAGTAGTGACCATGGTAATAATAAAAAAAATAATTTTACTAATGATTTAAATCAAAATTTAACAACCCACGAATTTAAATCAAATTTAATAAGTACTTCCCAATTAGATAATATAGCCAAATTAATTAATTTTACTTATGAAAATAAAGCTAATACTTATTTAAAAAATATACTTATTAATCAATTAAAACATTCACCTATTCAAAATCAAGATTTTAAACTAGAAATTATAGGTTTATATCCTAAACAAAATTCCTTGCAGGATTTAATTATTTATTATAAGTTAACTAACCAAAAAACAAAGGAGATTAAAGGTTATTATTTTGAATTAAATGGTTTTAAAAAACCAGATAACACCATTTTTTCAAATCAATTAACGCCTGAGCTAAAAAAAATTATTGATACTATTCAATTCAAAAAAACTTTTGATCTCGTAATTAATAATCAACAAGTATTAAATTATGAAAATGTTTTACCTTCACAAATTAAAAATCAATTATTAATGGGTTTAAAAGTTATTCAAAAAGAGTATACAGACAAAATTAAACTAAGTGTACTTGATGTTTTATTCATTAACGAGGGTGGGCAAATTAACGCTAATAAGTTGGGGGCTTTTTCTTTATTATTAGAGGTTTTAGATCTTAAAAGTAAAAAAACTTACCAAATTCTTATTCCTGTTGATAAATTTAAAACTAATCCTTATGGTGCTGATGAATATGATTTATTGCCAACGCAAGTTAATAACGGATTTGCACCAACTAGCTTAGCTCAAATTAATCAATACAATAATGCTGATCAACAAACACGTTATTTATATGATAATGAAAATTATTTAAAATCATTAAAAGCATATCAAAGAAATGTAAATTGATACCAAATACGCCAAGATTTAATTAATAATAAACAAAAAATTAATGAATTTGATCAAAAAGCACCACAAGTTTTTCAAGATAGTTATGAATCTGCTGCTCGTAAAGGTTTTACTTTACCAGTATATGATGAAGATGGTAAATACCAAGGTTTATCATTTAACGAAACTGAAATTGGAAAAAGTGTTTCGTGAGTTGATGCAATTGGAAAAGATCAATGGAAAATAAATGGTTTGGCTAGAACTTTGCCTAATGATATGTATAAGCAAATTGCTTTACAAACATTTGGCATTCAAATTCAAACGCCAAATGGTAAACCACGCGAATCTGATGTAGTAGCTGGAACAATGTGAATTATGGATTATCAAAAAAGAAATGATAATAAATATCCTACTAAATGGTATTTTGGCACAAATTTACATGTTGCAGAAGCATTAAAGTCAACAACAACAGTTTTTGGTATTAATAAGATAATGCCAACAGTTAAGACTAAAACTACTTTGGGTTTAGCGAACGCTGATGATAATATTTATCGTTTTAGTTTAGTTAGTAAAGATAATCAACCAAATATGGATAAACCTATTAGTAATGGTATTAAAACAATCTATGATGGTCGTGACTTCTTAAAATTAAATCCTAGTGACTTATTAACATCAAAATTAAAAAATAAATACCATAACCTACAAGAATTTGTTGATTTTGCTGTTTTTGAAATTGATTTTGAAAAAATAAAACTCGGCTCTATAACGAAAAATTTTTATAGTGGATCAGATTGAAGTGTTGATAAATATAATAATTTAGATCCAAGTGAATTAGCTAAATTAATCACAAACGATTATGCACAAAAACCAAATGAACAAATAAAATTTTTATCAAAATCTTATTTAAATGATTATGCACGTATTAATGTACCTTTGGATTCAAAATACAATCAGGCTTTTGACACAAATAAATATGATGAATTATATGCTGTAGGTTGGCCAAGCTCTGCTTCTGATTATTTCTTAGACCCAATTAAAGATCAGAAACAATTTGAATCAAGACGTGAAAGTTATAGTTTATGAATTAATTCTAATTATCAATTTTATAATAAATTAAATCATAATCCTCCTTTGTTTCCTCTTACACAAATAAATCGTGGTGATTTCTTGTCATATAATATTGGTTATCGTAGTTTTACTAATAAACCTGGATTGCTTGATGCTTTTATTGCTAGTCCTATTACTGGTAAAACTGTACATAAATCAACTGATAATCAAAATTATATTGGGTTTGGTTTAAATTATTTACCGATGCATTATTCTCCAATTGGGGGTTCATCAGGGACAAGTCTACGTAATCAAAAAAATGAATTAGTGGGAATTTGGCATGTTGGTAATGGTTTTGCCCAAACAGGTTTGGCTGCTGCTTTTCGATCTGAAGGCTATGATTATCATGGATTATATGGTAGTTATAACTTACCACAATATGATTTGATTTATGGTGGTGGAAAAGATCAAAAAACTTCCTATCGCCAAGCAATGATGGCGTTATATAAAAATAAAAATATTGCAACCGCTTTATTCCCTAATGGTTTTGGTGAAGATCAAATCCCCAGTGCTTTTAAATTTAAAAATTAATTAACTTTTATATTGAATTAGAAAATTATATGATGAATACAAAAACATTTACTTCCGTTAATAGAGTAATTTATGATGATAACTATTCGCTAAAGCAACAACAAAAAAGTAGCTTTATCAATCAATTTTTAAAAGGATTGTTATCTGCTATTACTTTATTATTCTTTATTTTACTTTTAATCTTTGCTGAAAATACGTTGTTTGGTTTAGGTTTTGGTGATGAGAATAAATCAATGATGATTTCAAAATCGCTAAATGCTTTTTTTGATTTACACAGCCCTAAATATTTACAACTTAACTTTTTAATTGTATTTCGCTTTTTTATTTTAAGTTTTACACTGTTTTATACCTTAATCAAAAATTTCACAAATCTTTATTGGCATCGAGCAACCATTAAAAAATACTTACCATGATTCGTTTTATATTTAGTGATTGCAACAATTAGTTTCTTACTATTTTTTACTTTTTTTAGTGTTTGACCAAAAGAAGTTTTTAATTTAGTATTTTTACTATTAGTGTTATTTTTATTAAATTTAAGTTATGAAATATTTAATTATTTTATTTCTAAAAAAACTAACCCTTTATTATACGATAATTATAAAAATTTAATTATTGCCATGGTTTTTCAAGCGTTATTACTATTATTTGTAATAATTACCCCCCTTGTATGAATTAATACAGGTAAAAGTCCTAACTTTTTATTTGTTGATAATCGTTTCTACACACGCATAGTTGATATCTTCACTGTTCAATCAGGTAAAAATTTTATTATTTTAATTGCTTTCTTCTTCTTTTTAATTACATTTATTGTTTTAGCAAATACTAATTTTTTCGCTTTAGTAATTAATAAACGTTACGATCGTAATTATGTTAAGAATAATTTATGATTTATTTTACTTTTATTTAGTGCTATATTTATTTGATTATTAAGAGTTTTTGCATATAAGCACGAAAATGAAAATCTACCGGTTGGTAACAACCATTTATTATGAGTTTATATTTTACAAAGTTTTTTTGCAATAATCATATTAATACTATATATGGTATTCACTTTAAAAAAACGCTTAAGCGTAAAGAGTAGTTTAAATACTTTATTAAATTTAGTAGTCACTCAAACAATTCTAAGTTTAAGCTTGTTTTTAGTAACATTATTTAATTCTAAGAGTGTGGTTTCTTTAATTAATGTTTTTATTACAATTACTGTACAAATGAGTGTGTTTGGAATCTACATATTTCAAAATAAAAACATTTCAACTAAATTATTGGTGCTATTAAAGGTTATTATGATTTTAATTATTTTAACCGCAGCAATTGTAGGTTTTGATTATTTATTAACATCTGATCATCATAATAACTATTTATTCTCAAACATTCAACCGAAAATGAATTTAGTACAAATCATGTTGTTATTAAATTTTAGTTTGAATTTTACTTTAATTAGTTATTTAACAATTAAATTTGCAATGGTAATTTTTAAAATCAATAAGCTAAATAAGGAGTTAAACAATGAAAAAAAATAAATCTAATCTGACACCTACAACAAATTATTTTGATGTATTTAATACTTATAAAGAGAAAAAAGCAAGTGTTGATTTAATTACATATGAAGAATTAATGGCATCAGTTTTATTTGATAATAAATTAGGTTTTGAATCAGAGGTTTATTTAGATTTTGTTAAAAAATTTACATTAGCTTTTGAAAAAAAACTAGATATTTGATTTGAAAATTTTATTATTAATTTCAATTTAAATTTAAAATTTTCAACAACTATTATGATTCCAATATTAGTAACTAAAGCTAATTCTACAACTGATGCAATTAATTTTAGAAATGATCAAAATCCTGTTTATAATAATTTTTTAATTTCATATAACCAAAAAATTAAAAAATTATTACTTCAAAATCATCCTGTTCAAATTCTTCCTCATTTGATTTTATTTAAATCAAATCTTAATGGTAGTTTAGTGCTCGTATTTAGTGAAAAAATTATCGCTTCAATTGAACAAAAATCAGGAAATTAAGTATGCAATTAAAAGATTTAATTAATAAAAAAAAGAATTTAAATAATATTAATTTAAAAGTGAGTAACGAACGTAATATTTTTTTAATTAATATTATGAAACTAAATCAGCGATTAACTTTTTTTAGTAAAAATGCTTTTGAAATAAAAGAATCAATTCTAAGTTTAAAGCGTATTTATAATATTAAACATGATATGTTAAGACATGAGGAACGAAAGATTTTTAAGTTTTTAAATAAAATTAATGATCGTGTTTTATGGATTTATTTAACTGAAGAGCAAAAATATAGTACTGATTCATATTCGCGTTATGAACAAAAAATCTTAAAAACGATTAAATCAAATCGTGATGATTTTATTTTGATCGGTCAAGGAGCAATTGAATTTGGTAAGAATCATAATTTAAATGTTCTGCAAACATTTAATGACTCAAATATTAAAAATTTAACTACACAATTAACTAAAATGATTATGATTTTATATACTTTTGATAATTATAAAAAAGTTAATTTTGTTATTAATTCTAATAAAAACTATGATGGACACTTTACTATATTACCAATGAATGAATTTAGTTTTGATAAATTTATTAATTTACAAAAATGCGATTCTAATATTATTGATTTTCAAAAAGTAAAAATTTATCCAAATTTAAATGAATTTATTAATGTCCAAATTAATGTTTTCTTAGTTAATATTATTAATACTTTAATTACTGAATCATCTTTTTATAAAACAAAAAATGGACTAGTAGCTACTAATAATATCCTAAAAGAACTAGATGATAACCTTTCAAAAATTCAACGTAAAATTACACGTGTAAAGACAGAGTTGCAAATTGAAGAAATAAATTTATTAGCAAGACAAAATATGAATGAAGATGATAATGATAACGATGGTGGTGTTTATGAATCATAATTATAATATTCAAATTACATTACTTGAAAACAAAAAGTTTAATATTGATAATGGTTTATTATATGTAAATGTTAATGAAGAAAATACATGACAAAAAATTGAAAACAACACCGTTTTAGCCTATGAAATAATCTTATTAAAAATAGTTGATGATGATTATAAAAAAACTTTTTATTTATTTCTAAAAAACACACATATTTCTGTTTTAAATAACATCGTTAAAATTCAAGCATTAAATGATTTACATTTCTTTATTAAAGATGGATTAAACAAAAAAAATAATCATAAAAAAGAGTTGGTAGATAAATATAAAAATATTACTAATAATATTTTAGAACTTGAAGCTAAACAACAATTAGGATTAACTCTAAGTGAATTTTTAGATCTTGATAATCTAAAACAAGAACAATATATAACTAATATGCAAATTAGATTAAATTTAGTGGAGTATAAAAAAGATGAGAAATAAATTGAAAATAAAATTAAAATTTTTAGCTTCACTAGCAACAATACCAATTGTAGCTTCACCATTAATTTTTTCTGTTGCAGCTAATGAGGATGGTAAACAAGAAAACAATAATGGTAATAATCATGATCCTAATCAACAAAAAAAACCAAAAATTCCTAAAAACGATCCTAATTTTAATACTTTTAAAACTGATGCTGATAAAACTGTTAAAGATAGTTTAGAAAAAGGAATTAATGCTGCTATTGTTTATGTAAAATCACGTCAAGAAGAAATTTTAGAAAATAAAGAAATTGAGTTTAAGAAAAAAATTCAACAACTAATTTATTTAAAAAATCTGCAGTCATATCTTGAGAAAAATAAAGAAAACATCTTAAAAAATCCTAATGATTATGGTTTTTATTTAAATACTCCTCAAATTTTAGGAACTCTTAAAAATTATGATATTAAAGATATTGAGTTTAATGGAGAAACATATAAGCAAATCAAAGTTGGCAAAACTGATCCTTTAAATTATCAAAAAGCCGTTGCTCCAAAAGGAAAAATTAGTGATGTACAAAGTGATCAAATTAATGATGTTGAAGAAACAAAATACAAAGATACGTTAAAAAAATATGAATCTGAATTTTTAAAAGAAATTAATAAATTAATTTATGATGAAAATGATGTTCCACAAATTAACAAAGATGTTGAGTTAACACGTGATGAAAAAGGACAATTTAATACAACTTTACCTAAAGGTTATAATGATTGAAACGCTTATTTTATTTCTAAAATAAAAGATCGTGTTACAGCATTTGATTTAAAACAAAATCAACAAACAAACGAAGATAAACAAGAAGAACAGCCAAATGAGCAAAAAGATCCCGATACACCACCACCATTACCACCACCATTAGTAGAAGGCGATCATAATGAAATAGATCTTCCCCCAACACAAGCTAATGCTATTATTTCTTCTTTACCACTATTATTACCTTATATTAGTCCTATATATTCAAATGAATCATTAAGTGGATTAAAATCAAAATTTGATAGTTTAAAACCAGAGCTTAAACAAACATTATTTTATTTTAATAACCCAATTAACACACGTTATCTTTATAGTGTATTAGATTTTGGCGTTAATGGTAGTAGTATGATTAATATTAAAGTTAAAATTATTGATCAAGTTAATCCTAAACTACAACGTACATATATTATTAATAAATATGATCCAATTTTAGATATTAATTTTAATAGTCTAAAATTAAATGAAGTTAATGCTATTAAACAAATTTTTGTTAACTTGTATAAACATTTAGGACTAGATGAGAAAATTGATTATAAGAAATTACGTAACTTTTATATTAGAAATGCTTTATTTACAATGATTGAAGCTGCTCAAAAACTTATTTTGCGATTCAATCAAATTGATAAAGATAATAAAATTATTGGTCAAAAAACTTTTGCAACATTACAAAATGAATATTTAGAAAAATACAAACAAAAACTTGTAAACAACACCGATGATAAGGAAAGATTATTAAATGAGTTTAATAATTTAACAAAAGAAAATTTCTTTCGTTATTTAAATAACACTTTAATCAATAATGATTATTATTGATATCAACTAGTTGGTGCTTATAAACAAGTTAGCTTACAGTTTAGTGAAGTTCTTCGATTAAATAAAGATAAAATTAAAGCTAATATTGCAAGTATTAAAGGTGATGAAAACACCATTGCAAATTTATATAAATTAAATAACCAATTAATTTATCAATTATCGGCGATTGTTGCACAACGTAGTTTTAATTCTCAACAATGATATCAGTCATATTTAAATGTTTTACAACCGATTAAAGAAAATTTTGATTTAATGTCTATATTAACAAATCAAACCGATATTAAAACAAATAAGGACAAAGCTAAGGATTTTAAAAATGCATATGATAGTGCTTTAAAATCTCTTGAAAGACAAAAACAAGTAAATAAACAAATTCGTCGTAAGATTGGAATTGCGTTTATAGTAATTAGCTTACTGGTTTTAATAATTAATTTAATTATTTATGGATTGATTAAAAAACTAAAAAATAAAAAAGTTATTCTAATTATTAATAGTGTGATAATGGTGTTGACAATCATTGTTTTAATAATGGGAATTATTCTAATAATTTAGAAAGGAAATAGAAAAATGCAAAACACTAAGGCAAACCCTCGTATTAAATCGATTTTTAACTATATTGTAACTGTTAGTGGAATCTATGATTATCAACATCATCAAATATTTGTTTTAAAAAATGATCCAACAGTAAAATTATTTGTTATTTCAGCAAAAGAAGATCTTGCTTATTTATTAATTAGCAATGAACATGCTAATATTAATATCGGCGATGAAATCATTGAAACAAATCGTGAAGAAAATGTTGTTACTGATTTAAATTATTTCGGGAAGATTATAGATATTAATAATAATTTTATTTGACCAAAACCACTTAATAATCTTCCATCAGCAAAAATTGCTCAAACTAATCCTGCATTTGGTTTAGCTCATAATTTAATGACAGTGAAAACTTTAAATGAGCAATTAAATACTGGAATTGTAGCAATTGATTTATTAATTCCGATTGGCAAAGGACAAAGGGAATTAATTATTGGTGATCGTCAAACTGGAAAAACGCATATTGCTTTAAATACTATTATTAATCAAAGCCGTGCTGGCACAAAATGTATTTATGTAGCAATTGGTCAAAAACGCGAATCATTAACTACTGTTTATGAAACTTTAAAGGCTCATGACGCATTAAAAAACACAATTATTATCGATGCTCCTTTAACAGCATATGAACAATATTTAGCACCATATATTGGAATGGCTCATGCTGAAAACTTATCGTATCAAGATGATGTATTAATTGTATTTGATGATCTAACAAAACACGCTAATATTATTCGTGAAATGGCTTTATTAACAAATAAACCAGTTGGTAAAGAAGCAATGCCTTCAGATGTATTCTTCTCACATTCATCATTACTTGAACGTGCTGGTTCATTCAAAAATCGTAAAACAATTACTGCTTTGCCGATTTTACAAACAGTTGATGGGGATATTACTTCATTAATCTCTTCAAATATTATTTCTATTACTGATGGTCAAATTGTAACTTCAACTGATTTATTTGCTGCTGGTAAAGTTCCTGCTATTAATATTGATTTATCAGTTTCAAGAACAGGTTCAAGTGTACAATCAAGAATGATTACTAAAGTAGCAGGTGAAATTAATAAAATTTTTAGACAATACAAACGTCATTTAAAATTAGCAATGTTAGATTATGAATTTAATAAAGAAACTAGCCTTTTATTGCATAAAGGTAAATTAATAGATAAAATGTTTTTACAAAAAGGTTTCTCTTTATTTTCATACCGTTTTATTGTTTTAAGTACTAAGCTAATTGCCTGAGGCATTTTAAAAGGTGTTAAAGATGAACAAAAAGCATTTATGTTGTTAGATTATGCGATTAATAATTATGAAGATGCTCAAAAAGCATTCAATACTATTTCAACAACTCAAAATTATGATGATAAAATTATGAAAAACTACTTTGCTTTCATCCTAAAACAATACTCTGATTACTTAAATTTAAATTGAGAAGTTGAATTAGAACATAGTTTTATTCCTTTACAAAATGAGTTTTTAATGAATGTAGCAAAATTTTTAGGAGATAAATAATGAATAACGGCCGAGTTATAAAAATCTGATCAGATATTGTCGAAATTGAATTTAAAAACAGCTTACCAGCTTTAAATCACTTATTAACAACTCATGATGGCAATACTTTCTTATTAGTTAAAAGATTAGTTGATGCTACACATGCGAGAGCAATTGTTGTTTATGCATCAAAAGATTTAGCAATTAATGATATTGTTATTAATACAAACAAAAGTTTTATGGTCCCAGTTGGTAATGATTCAAAAAATAATATTTATAATTTTTGGGGACATCCTTTATTAGAAACTAATAAAACACCTAAATATGTTGAAATGAATTCAACAATTTTAAACGAGCGATATGTTGATAAAAGTATAGAAATTGTAGAGACAGGAATTAAAGCAATTGATTTTTTTATGCCAATTCTAAAAGGATATAAATTAGGAATCTTTGGTGGTGCTGGAGTTGGTAAAACAGTTTTAATGAAAGAAATCATTTTTAACTTAAACAGACATAAACAAGCAAATTCAAATATTTTTATTGGTTCAGGAGAGCGTTCACGTGAAGCAATTGAATTATATAATGAATTGACTGCTTCTAATTTAATGCCTAATTCAGTAATGTTTATTTCTAAGATGAATGAAGCTCCTGGTGCACGTACTTCAATTGTACCAATTGGAATTACTGCTGCTGAATATTTACGTGATCAAAACAAAGAAAATGTTTTATTGTTTATTGATAATATTTATCGTTTTATTCAAGCTGAAAATGAAGTTTCTACTGCATTAGGTAAAAAACCGTCTGTTGGAGGTTATCAATCAACACTAGAAAGTGATGTT
Source organism: Ureaplasma parvum serovar 3 str. ATCC 27815 (assembly GCF_000019345.1). NCBI lineage: Bacteria > Bacillati > Mycoplasmatota > Mycoplasmoidales > Mycoplasmoidaceae > Ureaplasma > Ureaplasma parvum. The sequence continues at coordinate 65,725 of NC_010503.1, forward strand.
ACACATATTCAAAATCGATTATTTAGAAATAAAAATGGATCAATTACCTCATTTCAAACAATTTTTTTGCCAATGGATGATTTAAGTGATCCATCAGCTGTCGCTGTATTTAATCATTTAGATGGAAAATTAGTATTATCGCGAGCACAAGCTGCTAAAAATATTTTTCCAGCATTTGATCCATTAGCAAGCTCAACAAACGCTATTGATCCTAAAATTATTGGTGAACGTCATTATAATGCAATTATCGAAACTAAAAAAGTTTTAAAAGCTTATAAAGATCTAGAAGATGTTATTTTAATTTTAGGTTTTGATGAACTAGATGCTGAAAGTAAAATTATTGTTAAAAAAGCTTTACAGCTAGAAATGTTCTTTACACAAAACTTTTTTATGACTGAACATTTCACAAAAGCTCCTGGTCAGTTTGTTCCATTAAAAGAGACTGTTGAAAGTGTAATTCGTATTTTAGAAGGTAAATATTTAAAACAAAGTCCAGATGTTTTTGCCTATATTGGTTCAAATAAGGATATTTCTCAAGATCATTAATAATTATTAATTTATATTAAATTTAAACCTTGGTAACTATATTAATTACCGAGGTTTTTTATTAAAATGTTCACCATTAATATGTTTTGTTTAGTTTCAAAAGTGCAAAATAAAACATCTTTTTTTAAAAAAGTTTTCAAAAGCTAATTTTAGATATTTAAAAATATTATAAATATTTGTATAAATTTTTCATCATTTTTTCTTATAGCTTGTTAAGATTTTTATATATAACTTGTCTATACAAATTAAGGAGTTTAAAATAAAGTGGTTTGTAAAAAAAATAAATTGAAAATGTTTGGTTTTATTGCTATTGGAACTGTTTTAACTAGTGCAATAATTCCTTTTTTAGTTACATGCGCAAAAGAGAAAAAAATAAAGCAAGAAGTTATAAAACCAAAACAAATAAGTAATTTAAATCTTGAAGCTAAAAATATTGATATTGTTTTAAAAAATAATGTCTTCAATAAAGAAACAGCAAAATTTACATTGGATTTTGACATAAATAAAGAGTTAAATTTACAAATGGTTGCTGTTTTTGATGTTTTTGATAAAAAAAATAACTGATTAAAAACAATTAAAACAGCTAAAACAAATTTAGTGGATAAAAAATTTGTTTTTGACAGTTTAGATGAGAATGTTAAATATCTACTAAAACAAATTGATTTTTACGATCCAAAAGCGCCTAATCAAATTATTTATACAAAAAACAATCAGACATTTAGTTTTGATACTAAAATGGATGATAGCATCGCTAGAACTGTTGAACTAATTATTATTAGTGGGTTTAATGGTTTTGTTGATGAACAAATTGTTCCAGATTATAATAAACAAACTACATATTTAAAAGCACCCGGGTTAATTCGATTATTAAATGAAGTTAATAAAATTAAAAAAGAACGAGGTGCGAATAATGTTGCTGTAGTTATGGGTGGAAATAATTATTATGAAAATAATATATCTTCATTAACTAGAGCTCAATATACAACAGCCGCATTAAAGTTTTTAAATCCAGTAGCTACTAGCATCGCTAATACTGATTTAAATTGGGGTTATGATTTAATTGACGAAAAAACAAAGCATTTTAAAGAATACGTCAAAGCTTTATATGGTAATGATGGTATTTTATCTGTTAACTCTTATCTAAAAGATGGTGATAAAAACATACAAATGACTAATAATTCAAAAATTATTAACTTTGGTGGTTTTAAATTAGGATTAATTGGAGCAATGAGTAATTTAATTAATTTTGAATCTAATCTTAATTTAACAAAAAATATTCAATGATTTAGTAATGAACAAACAGCTAATTTGATTAATGATGAGGCCGATAAGCTTAAGGATCAAGGTGTTAAAAATATTGTTTTATTATCAAGTTTTTTAGCAGATAAAGCAAAGGAAAATGACACTTTAACTAATGATGAAAAATCTTTTTATAAAGAAGCATCACGAATGAGTAAATTAATAGATAATAATGTCAATTTAATGAGTGTTATTAATCCTTATAAAGCACTTAATGTAATTGCTAATAATAAAAATAATCAACCTTTGAATGTTGTTCAATCAAAACCTAATAGTGGTTTTGTACGATATATGATCACACTAAATCCTTATAACCGTATTTTAAAAACAGAAATTAAGCTTGTTGATAAACTGTCAACAAGCGGTGATAATGCAGGATATCATTATATAACTCAACAAGATTTATTAAATCCACAAAAAAATCCTGATTTCAATCAAAATTTGATTACATTAAATAATTTTCTTAATAATTATAAAGATCATGAATACGAGCAATTAAGAGAAAAAATACTGATTAAAAATGATAAAAAAGTCAATTTATATTCTTCAACATATTCACTTAGTTCCTTAGGAGCGTTTATAAGTGATATATTAGCAAAATACTATCAAGCTCCTTTTTATAATAAACAAACACATACTTTTGAATTTAAACAAACACAAGCTATCCTATTAGCTCCTCATGCTATTCGTTCTTTGGTTTCTGCTAAACCTATTAAACTAGAAAATTTAAATCAAATTTTACCTTTTAATGATACGTTAGTATCAGGTGAAATTAGTGTTAAAAATCTTAAAGAATTTTTAATTAACAAGAATAAATCTCAAAATTACAACGAACCATATCAATTTAGTAATACGCTAAAAATTGAATATGAAAACTTACAAGAAACAAAAACAAAGAAAAAATCAAGAAAAAAACAATCAGAACAAAGTTATAGTGATAATGAAAAAAAAGATGGTCTAATTTTAAGTCATCAAAAAAGAGTTATTAAAGTCTTTTTGAAAAATTCAGATGGTACGTATACAGAATTAAATGATAATCAAAAAATTATAGTAAGTGTTATGAATTCGATCTTAAAATTTAATAAAAAATTTAGTGAGGCTCTTTTAAATAAAACATACGCTGACCAAACTAATATTCGTGATTTGCTAAGAACATACTTACCAAAAGAAACACAAATCGATCAAAAATATGATCAAAGTGTGTTTAGTAAAAATGATGCTCGTTTTTATAAAAAAAAAGAAACAGACCAAAATAAATCACTTATTTACAATCATATTAATGAAAGTATTAATAATAAACAAGCCGATCATTTAAGAATTGGGCACTGAAATGTTCTACATCAGACTGGATTAAATGATCCTAAGAACTATGCTTTAGCTAAAACAATTTTATTTAATAAATACGATATTATTGGATTAACAGAAATTTGGCCTGCAGAAAATAACAATCAGGAACAAAACAATTTACCGTTGATAGGAATCATTAAGTATTTAAATCAGTTAAGTGGCTCAGATGATTATGATTTTTTAATTAGTGATAATCTTAAAGGTAGTGAAAATGATAAATTAGCAACAAACGAACATACAAGTACTGAACGAATTGGGATAATTTATAATAAGAAAAAAGTTAAACCTATTCCGTTTGCAAATAATAAAATCGGTTATATTTATTCAAATCCATTACAACCTGGCAAATATGAAAAAGCAGAAACTGATTATTCACGTCCACCATTTGCTATTAAATTTGCTTCAATTGGTCAAATTAAAAATGATTTTACATTGGTTTTCGGTCATCTTGATAGTCCTGGAACTTATCCATCAAATACAGAATATCAAAAGAAAGAGCATCTACTAAAACGTACAGAATTAGTTAATAAAAAAGTAATTTCAACGAACCAAATGATTAATAAATATGAACAAGGAAGTCGTGAAGTGGACGATGCTGAACGATTAGTCAAAGTTATGGAAGAAATTAAAAAAATTGATAACAATAAGGATGATGATTATTTCTTTTTAGGTGATACTAATATTCGTTTACATAATCAACAATGAGTTTTTAGAACTTTAATTCAAAATGGTTATAGTAGTGTTTTTAGCGATAATGACTTATTTAAATCATCATTAAGTGTAAATCCTGGTGAATTTTCAAACCCTTATGATAAAATTTTTTCTCAAGTTAATGGTTTAACTATTTCTAATCCAAGTATTTATAATTTATGAAATGTATATGAAGATCAAATTGTTGATCAAGAATGGTTAAAAAAAGTGCGTAGTTTATACCCTAATGAATATCATGATAAATTATTTTATATTCGTAACGATATTTCTGATCATGCACCTACATTCTTTGATTTAGGTTTAAATAAAAACGACACTAAATAAGCAAAATGATAACCTCGTGTTCAAAAATTAAACTAGGGGTTATCATTTTGTTAAATGTTATAATAATAGTTATTAATTATCAAGGAATAAAAATATGGCATTAACAATTGTTTTAATCTTGTTTAGTGTTCTAGCTTTAATAATAGGTTTATTATTATCAAGAACTTCACCATCTGGTGGATTGTCAAGTTTAAATGGACAAGATCTAGAAATTTTTAAAAAAACAAAAGACCGTGGTTGAATTAAAGGTTTACAAGTCTTTATGTTTTTATTAACAATTGTTATGATTTTAATAATAATTTTTTATAGAGTGAGCTAGATGAGTGATTTTACGAAACAAACTATTACCGAAGTAATTTCTAAGGAAGAGCGCCCAATACCCGCTGCTATTCTTGCTAAAAAAGTGTTAGAAAAAATACCCACTTTAAATAAAACTGATGTTTATAAACTAATTGATTTATTAATTCAAGAAAATACTATTAAAAAATTAGAAAATAATCGATTGGTTATTGGTTATCTAGATTATGAATTTGATCACGAGATCAAACAAGGAATAATTACTATCAATTCAAAAGGTGATGGCTTCATTAAAGAAGATAATACTGAAATTGAATATTACGTCAACAAAAAATATTTAAATGGGGCTTTAAAAAAAGATTCAGTTAAATTTGTAAAGTTAAAAAAAGAACCTAAAAACAACCTGCAAGATGCTGCTGTAATTGAAATTGTTGGGCATGCTAAAGACCATTATGTTGGTCAATTTATAACTCTTCCTAATGGTGGTTATTACATTTTTGTTGACGATCCTTTATTTTACTTAAATATAAATTTAAAAGATACTACCGGTTTAGTTAATGGTCACAAAATTCTTTTTAAAATTATTTCGCAAACAACAAAAGATGCTATTGCAGAATTAGTTCATATCATAGGTCATAAAAACGATGTTGGTTCTGATGTTTTATCAATCGTTTATGATAATGGTATTGATCCAACTTTTGATCCACAAGTTGTTGATTTGGCTTCAAAATTAGAATTTTATGTTGATGAACATCAAAACAAAATTCGACGTTCAATAATTGATCGTGAAATTATTTCTATTGATCCTGTTGGTTCTAAAGATATTGATGATGCTGTTTATGTTAAAAAATTAAATGATCAACGTTACTTTTTAGGTATTTCTATTGCTGATGTTAGTTTTTATGTACAACCTAACACCATTCTTGATGCTGATGCTTTTAAAAGGGGAACATCAACATATTTAGTTGATCGTGTTATTCCAATGCTTCCGCATAATATTTCTAATAATATTTGTTCATTAAACGAAGGTGAGTTTCGCATGTGTATAACATGTGATATGGTAATTGACAAAGATGGAAAAATATGTTGAAAAGATGTTTATCCTGCTATCATGAAAAATTATCGTCAAATGTCATATGATGAAGTTAATGATTTTTATGAAGGAAAATCACGTTTTGAATCAGCAACATTAACTATGAAAGAAATGTTATTAGAAGCTAAAGAATTGCACCATATTTTAAGAAATAAAAAAATTAAAGATGGTTATGTTGATTTTGATATTAAAGAACCAAAAATTATTTTAGATGAAACTGGTGTCCCTATTGATATTAAAATTTACGAACGTAAAACTGCTCAAATGATGGTTGAAGATTTTATGATTGCAGCTAATGAGGCTGTAACTATGTTTGCTGAAGAACACATGGATAAAACACTAAAAGAATTTAATTTAGAAATGCCTTTTATCTATCGTGTTCATGATAAACCATCAATTATTAACTTACAAAAATTTGAAATTGAGGCAAAAAAATTGAGTTTCAATATCTCACATGATTTTGAGAACATTCAACCTAACACTATTTCAAATTGACTAAAAATGAATGATAATCATGTTAACTTACCATTAATTAGTAAATTATTATTAAGATCAATGGCTAAAGCTTCTTATGAAATTATTAATACGGGACATTTTGGTTTAGCATCTGATAACTATACACACTTTACATCACCAATACGGCGTTATCCAGATTTAATTGTACACCGTTTATTATGAATGTTTATTTTTGATTCTCAAAGTTATACAGATAAACAACGAGTAGAATTAGTAAATAAACTGAAGTTAATTACTGAAGAATCAAATAAAAATGAAATTATAGCAGTTAAGACTGAACGTGATGTTAATGCTGCTAAATTTGCTGAATATATGAATTTACATATTGGTAAAGAATTTATTGGTGTGGTAACAACAGTTTCTAGTTTTGGTGTTTTTGTTGAACTCGAAAATACGATTGAAGGTTTAATTAGAATTAAAAATTTAAAAGATGATTTTTATGATTTTATTCCTGAAAACATGACTTTAGTTGGTCAAAAAAGAAAGAAAATTATTACTGTTGGCAATAAAGTTCGTGTACGTGTTATTGAAGCTAACAAACTTACAAGAAAAATTGATTTTGAACTAGTTGCACAATAAAAAATATAAGACTTAAAAAAATTTATTTATAATACACAAAGAAGATGACTAAAGTAAATATTTAGTCGTTTTTTAATTGCTAATTATCATAAAATGTTACATTTTTATATAAAATATAACTTTTTTGCGATTAAAATTTCTTTTGAACTAATAAACTTTACAATTTATTAATAAAGAAAGGTTTTTAGTATTTTTAATAATGATTGTATCAAATAAACACGCACGTCGAAATTATGAATTACTAGATTTTTTTGAATGTGGAATCGTTTTAAAAGGAACTGAAGTTAAATCTATTTCACGTGCTAATTGCTCAATTAATGAAGCTTATGTCCAAATAATTAAAAATCAAGCTTTAATTTTAAATATGCATGTTGCAAATTTTTTTGAGGGTAATAACTTTAATCAAGATCCATACCGGAATCGAAAACTATTATTACACAAAAAAGAAATTATTAGACTTCAACATTTAGTGAAAACACAACATATGACAATTGTGCCAACCAAAATTTATTGGAAAAATAATAAACTAAAGATAGAGATTGCTTTAGGAAAAGGTAAACAGCTTCATGATAAACGTGAGGATATAAAAAAAAGAGATTTAGCGCGTGAAACGCGTTTATTTTAATATTAAAGGAGGAATTATAATGAAAAGTGTTTGAAAGATTTTGTTAATAAAACATAAATTTTTATTTTTCTTTATTTTATTTTTAAATTTAGTACAAGTTTTATTAGTAATTGGTTCTCCTCTTTTATTATCAATTCTTAATAATGGTAATTATGCATCAACAACCGCTGACGCTTTTATTTATGGCGGTGTGTTAATCGCCATGGCTATAGGATGAGCAATATTTTCTATTTTTACAAATTACATTTCAACCGTTTTTCAAATTATTGTTGAAAGTCGTTTACAAAAGAAAATTTTTGAAAAAACAATGTTCTTAACATATGCAGATAAACAAAAATTTAATCAATCAATTTTATTAACAACTTCAATAAAAGACGTCGAAGAACTTTCAAAAACAATTATCTTTTTAACACGACCTGTAATTATGGGAATTTTTTATTTCATTGGAGCAATTATATTATTATTCATTATTAGTGGTAATTTATGACAAATCCCTTTAACTGTAGTTTTGATGGCTTTATCAACAATTATTATTTTTATGATTATTTCAAAATTTAATGCTAAAAATTGAAATAAAATGCGTGTTGCTAATGATGAATTAGCAAAAGTGTCATTAGAAAATGTTAGTGGAGTAAAAGTTATTCGTTCTTTCTTATTAGATGCATTTTTTTTAACAAAATTAGATTTTAAATGAAAAGATAATGTTTCTAAATCTATTATTGCCAATCGAATTAGTAAAGTAAGCATAGCTATTGTTACTTTTATCATTTATGTTATTACTCCGGTTATTTTAATTATTGGAATTTGTACTAATTCTATGAAAGCAACAAACATTTTATCAATCATGCAATCAACTAATTTATTAGTTTTAGGAATTGCGTTAATTGGTTTTGGAAGCGAACAGTATTTTAGATCTATAGTAAGTATTAAAAGAATTAATGATTTAATTTTTTATAAAAATCAAATTGTTTATAATGGTACAAAAGAAATTAATAACAATAATATTGAATTCAAAAATGTAAGTTTTAGGTATCATAATTCAAAAAAATGAGCAGTAAAAAATATTTCTTTTTCAATTAAAGACACTGATCGCGTAGGAATCATTGGAACCACAGGTGCTGGAAAAACGACATTAATTAAATTACTGATGCATCAATTAGAACCAAATAGCGGAGAAATATTTATTGATAATATTCCTTTAAAAGATATTAAAAAAACAAGTTTGCAAGCTGCTTTTAGCCTTAATGAACAAGTCCCTTTGCTTTTTTATGGAACTATCCGTGATAACGTATTATTTGGTTTAGAGGATATTGATGAAAACAAAATCAACGAAGTTATTGAAATTGCACAAGCTAAGGATTTTATTGAATCTAAGAATGAAAAATTAGAATCTCTAATAGCACAAAGGGCTCAAAATCTATCTGGAGGACAAAAACAACGTCTAGCAATGGCACGTGCATTGTTGCGCGACGCAAGAACTTTAGTGCTAGATGATTCAACTAGCGCATTAGACATGATCACTGAAAAAAAGTTTTTAACTGCACTAAAACAACAAATTAAATTTAAGAATTCGATTATTATTGCTCAAAGAATTAATAATATTTTAGACTGTGACAAAATTATTGTAATGGATAAAGGTAAGATTGTTGGAATTGGTAATAATGAGACATTACTTAAAACTTGTGCAGTTTATAAAAATATCTATCAACATCAAATAAATAAAGGAGCAGAATATGAGCCAACAACTACAAACCAATAAACCTGTAAGTAAACTTTATTTAATTTATTATTATTTTAAGGATTTTAAAAAAGTATTTATTGGTTTGTCAATTGCCATTATTTTTTGATTATCAACAACTATTGCAGCAACTTTTTTATTACAAGAAACGGTTGATAAATATGCTATTGCTAATGGTATTGTTGATACAGTAGTTAAAATGTGTGCAGGATTGATAGGAATTTATTTTTTCTCATTTATATTTTTACTAATTATCAACGAATTTGCCATTCGAATATCTTTTAAGATTGAATCCCATTTATCAATGATGGTGATTAATCGTATTCGTTATTTACCAATGAAGTATTTTGATATTAATAAAAGCGGAGAAATTTTTACTAAAACACTAAGTGATCCAACAAGTGTACAAGATGGAATTGTTAATTTTTATATTGAGTTAAATAAAGCTATATTTGGCGCAATTGGTTTTGGAACTGCTTTATTAATAACAAGTCCTTATATTGCTTTAATTGGAATTGTCATTTATGTTCTAGTAATGCTATTTAATATTTTGATATTTAAAAAATCCCATCAATTAATGCGCATAAAACGGCAAAATTTTGGTGAAATGAACGGATATATTGAAGAAATGATTTATGGGCAAAACGTTGTAGCTAATTTTAATGAACAAGTTTTTTTCATAAAAAAATTAGATAATATGATTAAAAAATTATATAAAAATTGAATTAAAGCTCAATATAGTTCTCAAATTATTTTTCCTTGAAGTATCTTTTCTATGCGATTAATGAATGCCGTTTTAATTGTGTCTTATTTATTAATTTCTATTAAAGGAATTCATTTGCCAGGGCTTATAAATAATATTGATCCAACAACGAATATTATTTCTTTTGGTGGTTTAGTTAGTATTTCATTATTTGGTAATTTCTTTTGTGATAATTTTAGTCAATTATCAAATACTATTCCTATTTTTATCGTTGCTAGAACATCACTTGCTAAAATTGATGAAATTGTTAAAACTCCTAATGAGATAAATTGAAATGAAAAATTAATAATTGATGCCTCCCAAGGCATTGAAGTGCGTTTTGAAAATGTTAATTTTAATTATTTAAAAAATACACCTACCTTAAAAAATATTAATTTTGTTGCCAAAAGGAACCAAAGAATTGCTATTATTGGACCCACAGGTGCTGGAAAAACAACAATTACTAACTTAATTAATAAATTTTATGATATTAATAATGGCTTTATTTATTTTAACGATGTTGACATTACAAATAAATCCCGTGAAAGTGTACGTGAACATATTTCTATTGTTTTACAAGATCCTTTTTTATTTAGTGAAAGTATTTATGAGAATATCAAAAAAGGTAAAATGAATGCAACAAAAGAAGAAATTATTGCAGCAGCTAAAAAAGCTCAAGTTCATGATTTGATCCTTTCATTTCCAAAAGATTATGCTACAGTTATTGATGAAAAACAAAACTTATCACAAGGTCAAAAACAATTAATAACTATCGCTCGTGCTATTATTTCTGATGCGAAAATTATTATTTTAGACGAAGCAACAAGCTCTGTGGATACGCAAACCGAACATAAATTACAATTAGCAATTAATAATTTACTAAAAGGACGAACATCATTTATTATTGCCCATCGATTATCAACAATTATTAACTCTGATTTAATTCTTGTAATTAAAGATGGTGAAATTATTGCACAAGGGAATCATGATTATTTGATTAAGAATTCGCCTTTTTATCAAGAACTTTACTATGCAAATTTTAATGAATAATTGCAATAGTATGATATTATAAAGGTAGTTAAATACATATATAACAATCAGGAGATTCCATGACATCGTTAGACATAACCACGTTAGTAATTAGTATACTTTCGTTAATTGCAACACTATCAATTTCTTTTAATATTTATTTTATTGAATTAAGAAAACAACGCGAACGTAAAATTGAACGTCTACAACAAGAAGCAAAACAATTTATTATTAATAACTTAGATGAAAAAGATTTTATTGTTTTGTGTCAATTTATTTATAAATTATATAAACATGATAAACATACAAGAAAGATTCATTATGAATTTGTTTTATTAAATGAACCTGTTCAAAAAGAGGTTTTTAAACAACTAGAAATTCTAAATATAGTTGATTTTAAAGATAATGAATGAATTGCTAATAAATTTAGTATATTAAAAGAGATTGTTAACGATTACCAATTAGGTAATTGAGATGATTATAAATTTTATGAAAATTTTAATTTCGCTTATACCTTATTTAGAGAAGAAAAATGCGATGCGGTCTTTGAAGAAATAAAGCAAAATAAATTCGGTGGTAAAAACTTATCATTTCATGAGTATTTAAATGAATACGCGCATCGTAGCAAAGAAAGCGATATGCTTGCTCCAATCGATTATTTTATTGATCAAAATAATTTAAATAATGTTTTTGATCGTCAAAAACACGCTATTTATAAACTTTATTTGCTTGATTTGATTTTAAATGAATTGTGCCGTTCAATGAATAATGACCATCGTATTAATAATGAATTTAAGTATTTTGATTGCGAAGTTATTTATGTTGAAGATTTATATTTAAAAATTTTATATAAACTTTATTTTCAATTAAATTAATTATTATAAATACTATAAAAAATTAATAATAAAACACTTTATATTTATTTAAAATTTTGAATATGAGATAATAAAAAGATAGTGTATTTTAATAATAGGTAAATTATTTATGGAAAGAAAATTTAGTGATCAAGAATTAATCCGTCGTACACACTTACAAGAATTAAAAAACCAAAATAAAAATCCTTTTTTAATAACAAAAGTTGATAGAAGTATGTTTTTAAAAGACTTTGCTGAAAAATATAAAAATTTTAGCAAAGAAGAATTACATAATATGGATTTAGAGAAATTGACACTTGCTGGTCGTTTAATCGGAATACGTCAAACCTTTGGGATTATTCAAGATTTTTCAGCAAAGTTACAAATTTATATTAATAAAAAAAATGTTGCTCCAGAGGTTTTTTCAACTTTTAAATCATTAGATATTGGTGATATTATTGAATTAGAAGGTGTAGCAATGAAAACTAATAGTGATGAAATTACTTTAAATGTTACAAACATTCGATTAGTTGCTAAAAGTCTAAAAGTTCTCCCTGAAAAGTATCATGGATTGGTTGATGAAGAAATTAAAGCACGTCAACGTTATTTAGATTTAATTGTTAACGATGAGACAAAAAATACTTTTATAAAACGATCTTTAATTATACGTGAAATGCGTAATTGGTTAGATAATAAAGGTTTTTTTGAAGTTGAAACGCCTGTTTTGCAAGATATTTTAAGTGGTGCTGCTGCTCGTCCTTTTATTACACATCATAACACTTTAAATAAAGAATATTATTTAAGAATTGCTACTGAAATTGCTTTAAAAAAGTGTATTATTGGGGGTTTTGAAAAAGTATATGAAATAGGTAGAATTTTTCGAAATGAGGGAATGGATAGTACTCATAATCCTGAATTTACTTCAGTTGAATTATATATTGCATATGTTGATTTATGATATATTATGCAACTAACTGAAGATTTAATTCGTCATATTGCTACTAAATTAAACTTATTAAATCCTACATTTAGAGGTTTTAGTATTGATTTAAATAAACCTTTTAAAAAAGCTCATATGGTTGATTTAATTAATGAATATGTTGGTGTTAATTTTTTTGAAGTTAAAAGCGATGAACAAGCAATTGAATTAGCAAAAAAACACCATGTTAAATTATTAGATCATCAAAAAAACTTTGGTCATATCGTTAATGCTTTTTTTGAAACTTTTGTTGAAGAAAAATTAGTTGAACCAACATTTGTATATGGTCATCCGTTACAAGTTTCTCCACTTACTAAAAAGAATCAGAGTGATCCTCGTTTTGTAGATCGTTTTGAATTATTTATTTGTCAAAAAGAATTTGCTAATGCTTATAGTGAAATTAATGATCCAATTGATCAATATGAACGTTTTATCGCACAGTTAGAAGAAGCTAAATTAGGAAATGACGAAGCAAGTGAATTAGATATGGAATTTATTGAGGCCTTAGAATATGGTATGCCTCCAACAGGTGGTTTGGGAATCGGTGTTGATCGTTTAGTAATGCTGTTAACAAGTAATGATAGTATTCGTAATGTTTTATTATTTCCTCACATGAAAGATAAAACAAAATAAAATTGAAATGGAATTAGTAATATTTTAAAGGTGATATATAAAAACTAATAACAATACTACAAAATGTTAATAAATCAAACATTTTGTATTTTTTTTTATTTCCAATTGTTAAACCTAAAGTGTTAAAGTTTATACTAATTAAAAAATATGATAAATTAAAACTATCATAAAAAAATACAACTATCAAATACAATGTTATAATTCATCACAATCAGATAGTAAAAAAAAGTAGGTGTGTGAGTTTAAAAACCACTAGTGCCTATATATATATAATTGATTGATTTGAATTATTTTTTTAATTCTATTAATAAATGATTAAGTAAATCTGTAAAATTAGTAAAATATTGGCAATGTGATAATATCATACCATCTAAAAACTTGTTTAAAACTTCATTGCGGTGTTTGTGAACTCTTCAATCAGTATTTAAAATATAAATTTTTAACGTTGGTTTAACGTGTTTTTGAAGTGCTACAAAATAACCCATTTCAGCCATGGTGCCATCATCAGTGTTATCAATATCTATAATTGCGATATCAGTTTGATCAATAAATTTAATATCTGATTCATAAAAAAAGATATTTGGTTTATGTGCATTAGCACCTAATTCGTCGTTAACTTCGATCGGATTAAAAAGATCAAGTTCATAATTTGGTAATTCATCTTTAAATGTTTTTCTAATTAAACTAGCTTGTTGTTTTCGATCATTAATTTCAGCTAAGGTGAATAAAGGACCAGCTAAATAAATTTTGATTTTTTTACTCATGAATTTACTCCTAAAAATTTAATGTGTTAATCATAACATTATTTAAATTTGCTTTTATTAGTTTTTTTATTTTTGGAATCCAAAAGTTAAAAATAAAAAAAGATTGACTGTGTTAACTACTCAATCTTTTTTTATGAAAAACGAAAAATAGATTTTAATTAATTTGATTACAATAATGAAATTTCTATTTTATTAATTTCGTGGTTTAATTCTTTGGTTTTTAATTCCAATGATTTTCTTTTTTGATTTAAACTAATAATTCTTGATAAATTTATTATTAAATAAAATAGCCCTACTATGGTTAAAAAAAAGATTAAAATAACGGCTATGATTATTTTCATCATAAATTCATTTTTAATTTTATCTAATTCAAACTCAAGATCATTAACTTTTTGCTTCAATTCTATTAATTTAGTTTTTTGTTCGTCACTCATATTAAACCTTTTGAAATTTAAATATTATTTTTTGCTTCTTTTTTTATTTAGTAAAGCAATTGTTTGTTTATAATCTTTAATTCATAATTTAACAATTTCTAAGGCTTCTTGTCATGCTTGTGGTTTTGTTAAATCAACACCTAGTAATTTAATTGTATCTAATGGATCTTTTGAACCACCACTTGATAAGAAATCAAACACTTTTTGTTTTGCACCTGTTACTTTAGTGAAAACACGATGGCCTGAAATAATTGCTGCAACTTGACCTACTGCATATTTATATACATAAAAATTACCTACATAAAAATGAGGAATACGAAGTGGAGTAATGCTTGATAATGAATAAATTGAATTTAGATCCTCTACAATTGGTTTGTTAGTATATTCAAGTTCTAGTTTTTGATATTCTTTCATAACAACATCTGCCGTAAATGGTGCCCCACTATTAATTAATTCATTAGCAATTCATTCAAAATTTGAAAAAATTACTTGTCTTGTTGTTGTTGCGAAGAACCCACTAATCATTTCATCTAAAATCATTAATTTCATTTCAAGATCGTTCTTGTATTTTTCTAATAAATAGTAGTTTAAATAAACTTCATTTGAAATTGATGCAATTTCCGCATAGAAAATCTTGTAATCACTATAAATTTTTTGTGTGCGATTAGAATATAACGAATGCATTGAGTGGCCTAATTCATGAACAATAGTTTGTACATCACGTAATGAGTTAGTATAGTTCATTAAAATATAATATTTACTAATACCCTTTGTGCCACCAATTGAATAAGCCCCACCACGTTTCCCTTTTTGTGGTAATCATGAAACTCATTTTTCATCGAATGCTCGTTTAATATTACTTACATATTCATCACCTAAAATTGATAATGAATCAATAGCCATTTGTTTTGCTTCTTCAATTGGAATGTCAATTTTTTTAGAAATTAATGGTAGTCCATTATCTCAAGGTTCGATCTTTGAAACTTTAATTAATTTTTTTAAATATGTATTTCGTACTTTTTTATAATCTTCATTTGTATCTTTATAAAGTTTTACTTGATCATAAATTAAAGTAATTAATGATTTGTCAACAACATCATCAAATGCTGCTTTAGCAATATAATCATCAAAGTTTTTTGCTTTTGCTTGTTGATTTAATGATAAATAGTTGTAGTACAACATTTTTGTAATTGATTCACGTGAATCATAATATGCTCTATACATTGATAAATAAGCGCTTTTACGCAAAACGCGATCTTTTGATTTTAAATGAACAAAAGCTTCTGCTTCATTCTTAATTGGGTGTTTTTTACCTTTTGCATCAATAGCATCACTAAATTTCATATCATTATTTGTATATGTTGAAAAAATTGTTGAAAAACCTTCATCAGCACGTATTAATGTTGAAAATAACTTACTTTGTTCATTATTTAATGTGTGTGGTTGATAACGAAAAATTTCATTATACTTGCGTGTATATACATTTAATTGAGAATCTGTCAAATATTCTTTAATCTTTGCTTCGTTTGCTAAAACTACACTATTATAATTACTTAATGCTGTTTCTAATTCATAAAAAGAAGCTGATAGTTTTTGTGATCAAGAATTTCATTTTGGATCAACAACATTAGTATTTAAATTATTTGATACATAATTATAAAAACGATTTGCAACAATTGTGAATTCTTCTTCTAAAATTTGTCATTGAGCAAAATTTTGTTTTGAATCTAAAAAAGTTGGAAAAGCTTTAATGTATTTAGCTTTTTTTTCTTCAAATTCAGCATATAAATCATCTAATGATTTGTTGTTTAATAAATCATCAAGATCTCATTCGTATTTTTTATTTTCCATTACAAACTCCTTATAACGAATATAATAATTATAATATTTATTAATAGCAATATATAAAGTTAATTGCTAAAAAATAGGAAAAAAATCATGTTGAGTTCTATAAATAAGTTAAAAAATAAATTAAAAAATCTAGCAAAAAAACCAATAAAAGTTTTATTTATTGAACAAAGTTTAGAAATTGATAAAGCAAAAAAAATGTTAAGTCAAGATACTTTAATTAATATCGTAGATTTGTCATCTTTTAAAACACCAGAAATTATTAATGAATGCGAAGAGATTTGATATGAATTACGAAAATTAAAAGGTGAGAGTCGAAATGATGCCCAAATAGCAGTTAATGACAATTTAAATTTTGCTGTTTGTTTAAGTTATTTAAAAAAAATCGATGTTTTAATTGTGGGTGCTAACTTGTCATCAAAAACTTGTTTTAGTAGTATCTTAAAGATTTTGAAAAATCCTAACGGTTCGATCGCATATAGTACAATGGTTATGATTAATAAACGAGAATTAATTTTTATGAGTGATTGTGCTTTAAATTTAAACTTGAATAAACAACAAATGATTGATGCAGCAAAATATTCATGCACAATTAGTAGAAATTATTTTGATGTTTTAAACAATCATGTGGGATATATTAGTTATTTAAGTCAAAATGATGTTATTTATCAAAATAAAAATTTTGATTTTATTGGCCCAATTCAATTCGATGCTGTAGTTGATTTAAAAGTTCGTAATAAAAAAGTACCTAATATCCATCAATACCATATTAATCATTATGTTTTTGATAATATAAGTATTGCAAATACTGTTTTTAAAATTTATCAAACAAAACTTAATTATTTAACAGTCGGTACATATATTAGTAATATCTTAACAAAAGTTAGTGTTATTAGTCGTTCAGCAAGTAGTGATGAAATTATTGCAACAACTTATTTATTATGCGTGGCTTTTTTAACAGATTTAACTTAAATTAAAAACCACTAAAGCTAAGTATTTTATACTTTAGTGGCTGATTTTAATTAATAATTAATTTATTAGTCTCTTCATAATCAAAATATTCTTTGCTAATGTGTGTTAAAATTAATAATTCTACTTTTAATGATGATGAAGTTAATTTATTTAAAATAATTGGTGTGTTAAATTTAATATTTTCATCTTCTAAAATTGATTTTAATAAATTAATATTCTCATAATTAATTTGTGTTTTTACATTAAAAAAATCATCAAAACCAGAAAGAATTAATTGTTTACTAATATTAATGTTATTAGTATCGAATTGTTCTAAATCCATATTATTTGGTGTTATATAGTATGATACTGCAATTATTTTTTTATTTTTAATTAAACTAAATTTAGTGATTGAATTAAACTTATTACCATGATATTCAAAATCAATTAGAAATTGTTCGTATTTAATATTATCAATGGTTTTGTATAAATTAGCAAAAGCCTTGTTAGTAAAGTGATCAATACTTGAATAAACATAATAACCACTTCCTTTGATTGTTGTTACAATGCCTAAAACTTTTAATACTTCATAAGCATTATGAATAGTGATTCGTCCACAATTAAAATAACTTGCTAGTTTATACTCACTAGGAATCAATTCATTTATTTTATATTGATCCATAGCTATTTTTAAGATAATATAGCGAACAATGTAAGTTTTATTTGTCAGCGTTTTGTTTTGATTTGTTATTGTCTTGTATTTCCTTTATCTTTTTATCAAGTTCCATTTGTTCAGCTATTTTCTTACGAATATTAGCTTCAAGAATTGATAAATCACGATCAAATTTATCAACAATAAACGCTGTTGTTTTTTCTTCTAATAATGTTGATTTTGCAGCTTCTCATTGTGCTTTGTTTTCTTTAAAGTCACGAATTGATAAGTTTGTCTCTTCATAGTATGATTCAAGTATTTTTGTTAATTCTTCATCTTTAATTTCAATTGTAAATTCTTTTTGTAAATCTTGAAAAATTAGTGCTTTAGCGATGATTTTTTGTGCAATTTCATAAGCTAACTTTTCATCTTCAACACCAAATGCTTGTTTAATACGTGGTGCTAAATCTTTAATATCTTCTTCATTAACATCAATTTCATAAAAATCAGCAAGATATGTCATTGCTTTATTAAACAAATTTTCACGAACAATAATGTTATGTAATTGTTGAGAACGTTGTTCTTCAGTTTGTTTTGCAAAAACTGTGTTAATTCTTTCTTTATGCATTTCTAATGCTTTAGGATCAACATTTAATTCTTCTAAAACAATTGTGTGTTTCCAATCAATCGGTTTTTTATTAACGATGGTACTTTTAAAATTCATATATTATTTCCTTTTAGTTATCAAATAAATCATGAGTTTAATACACGTATATTATAATATTTTAATTTATTTACTTTAATTACTAAAATATTATTCACTATTTGATAAATAATCTTTAACTTTAATCTTATGAACAATTTTTTGATTATCAACAATATCAATTTGAGCATCAATGTTATAAACGTTTTTTAATAACTCTTTAGTAATAACTTCATTTGGATTACCATTTGCATAGATTTGCCCATTTTTTAAGACAAAAACTTCATCACTATATTGAATAGCTTGATTAATATCATGTAAAATTGCAATAATTGTTTTTTGACGTAAAATTTGTAATTTTTTTAGTGATTCAAGTAATTCATATTGATTTTTAATATCTAAATATGTAGTTGGTTCATCTAATAAAATAATTGGAGTATCTTGAACTAAACACAATGCTAAAATAACTTTTTGGCGCTGACCACCAGATAATTCTTGCATAAATTTTTCTTTTAAATCGTGCAGTTGCATTTCATTAATTACTAAATCAATAATTAATTTATCTTCTTTTCCTAAAATACCACTAAATCCTAAATATGGATTACGACCAAACGTAATAAAATCAATAACACGAGTGCCTTGGGGAATTTCAATACTTTGAGGAATGTAAGAAATTAATTGTGCTAATTGTTTAAAACTTAATTCATTAATGTTTCTATCAAACACTTTAATAATATTTTTTTTAAGTTTTAATAATTTAACAATCGCTTTCGCTGTTGTAGACTTACCACATCCATTTGGTCCTAAAATTGTTGTAAATGAATTTTTTTTAATACTAAATGATAAATTTTTTAAAACTTCAGGAAGTTTTTTGTGATATCTATAAGATAAATTATTAATAATTAAAGCGTCGTTTTTACTTGCATTAATAATTTGATTCCGATCTAATTGATGATTGCAAAAGTATTTAGCAAAAATTTTAAACATATTTTTATTTTCCTCTCACAATTAGATACATAAAATAAGGTGTAATAATTGTTGTTGATAAAAAACCAACTGGTACTTGTGTATTAAAATTAACCGAAATTAATAACGCAAAACACACTAAAGTTGCGCCGATTAAAAATGCTGCAAACATTGTAATACCTGTTCTATTACCAAATAATTGACGTGCAACGCTAGCGCCAATAACTCCTAATAAAGCTATATAACCAACTAAAACAATTTCTAATCCTGCTAATAAAGCCACTAGTAAATAAATACTAATTTTTAAACGCTCAATATTAATTCCTGTTGTTGATGCTAAAGCAGCGCTTGTTTCGTATAAATCAATTTTTTTACGTAAAAATCAAATTGGAATCAATGTTAATGCAATTAATACTGAGCAAGAGATTACTAATGATAAATCAATATATTGCGAATTTGGAATAATTCCTAAAGTATAATTTTTGATATTTTCAAAAGCAATCATTAAATTTTTATCTTGATTGGAGAACAATGAATTATTAGCAGGATTAATTAAAACCACGGAAATCGCTTCAAATAAAAAATTCAAAGCAATTCCGATAATAATAAATTTTTCATTATTAGCTCTTCCTAATTTTGATAATGTATAAACAATACTTGTTCCAAAAATTGATGATAAAAACATCACCAAGGGTAAAATTCGCATTTCAGGATTTAAATAACTGCTTGTTTTATCTTTAATAAGAATTAAATATACTGTCATTAAAATGATGTTTAATGAACCAATACCTAAAACTGACGTATCTGCTAAATGATTACGTGTAACTTTTTGTAATAATAATCCAGCTACAGCAATTGCTCCTCCTGAAAAAAAGGCCATTAAAGTTTTAGGACCACGAATATTAAAATTAAATTGATTGATCGATGCTTCAAAACCATTAGTGGTATCAAAATAAATTGCTAATGTTAAAAAAACAAAACAAATGGCAATGAGAATTAGTCCTGCCATTTTAATGATTACAGATTGTTTATAATTAAGATTTTTAATTAAATAAAAATGCTTTTGCTTTAAATTCGTTTTTTGATTAATTTTCATTGATTCTCGTTTTTTTTATTATTTTTGGTTAACAAATGTTTTTCAATATGAACCCCAATCATTAGCTTCTTTTAACAATTGTTTATTTTGTTGGATTAATTGCGGATCAATTGTTTTATTAATAATTTTAATCACAGAATCTAAAATCATATTATATCCAATAGGTGATTTAATTCCATCATTTCATAATTCATAATTATCATCAAAAATACGCTTCGCTGGATCATCATAATCTGATTTAATTAATGACATGATTAATTCTTTTTGTGGTCTTGATAAATTATTACTATGAAAATCTTCTAAGTTTTGATAACTAATTTTAATTAAATAGTCGAACTCTGAATTAAATTTAGCAAAGTTACTAGCACTTAATGATCCCTCTCCTAAATTTCATCATCAACCATTATCATCCATATTAAATAGAGAACCAACAATGTTTTTATCAATTTGTGTCCCATCTTGATTATCACCACCAAAACAATGAATTTGTCCATTTCCGTGTCTATGACATAATAATTGTTTGCCGTTAACATCTTCTAATAATTCAGTCCATTCGTCCTTTTTTAAGATTGGTTTAGGTGCTTTAAACCCTAAATCATAATATAAAAAACCGTATTTAGATTGAGTTTGTAAAGTTGAAGAACCACTATTTTGTGATGTAGTTAATAAGCCTAAAGTTTTGGAATTAGTATTATCAAATTGTTTTATATTAGGATTATAATTTTTATCAACAACGCCAATTGCTTGAAAATACAAACGCATTTTGTTTAAGCGATTAATTAAATTATTAGCAATTTGATTAGCATTAAATAACGCTTTTTTTAATGGTTCTAATTTTGCTAAATTATCTTTAAAATCAATTTTTGCTTCTTCTGAGTATGCATATTTTGTTGTTGCATAAGCAATATCATATAAATAAAGCAATGAATCGCGCATTGTTCCTAAATAAACCTGTGTACCTCCATCTCATCGCATATTTTGTTCATAAATAGGATGGTGTTGTAGAATTGATGTAACATAACTATCTTGTTTTGTAGTTGATAAAAAAGGATCATAATTTAATTTATTTAATCCTGATTCCCTAACTTTTTTTGTTAACACAACTGTTTTAAATGCTTCATAAATTTTTGAATTTAATGATTTAGGATCTTTTCATTTTGTTTCAGTATAAAAAATAGGTATATCATTACCTTCTAAAATTCTTTTTTTAAAAGCTGAATTATTAAAATTAATACCATCAAATGTTTCAGCATTAAAATAGTTTTTGTTTAATTTATCAGCAAAATAGGAATAATTATAAAGTTCGTTTAATTCACCTTTTTCTTTATCCTTATACTCTAAACCTAACAATAGACTTTTACGTAATAATGAGTTAGGATCGTTTTTAAAATTTAAAATGTCATTTTTATTTAAGGTTAAATAAAAATCACGACTCATTTTAAAATCAACAGGAATAGCAGTTTTTTGATTTGATATCGGGCCACCATGTGCAACTAATGTTTTTTTTGCACGTTCAAAATGACTATTATCAATCAAATAACGATCATAATAAACAAGTTTGCCTTTATTTTTATTTCAATACTCTTCACTTACACCTTCGCCATAAGTATTGCCACTAAAGCTTCATCATGTAGTTCCATATTGTTTAATATTTTTTTCTAAATTAATTAATTTTTCTTTAAATTTATTAGCAAAATCGTCTTTTTCATAAAATCATTTTTGATAATTTGGTTTTTGGGGATTTAAATAATCATAAGGTGAATTTTTCTTTCAATACATTTGTTGAGGATAATAATCAGGTGTAATTCCTAACGCTAATAAATTATCAGCCTGAGAAGTATAAGTTGGCATTATATCGTATTTGATTTGCTCTTGAACGTTTGCAGATGTTTTTTTTGTACATGAACTAATAATTGTTGTTGTACCAATTACAATAGAAATTGTTGCCAACATACTAATTAAATATTTTTTTGTTTTCTTATGCATTTTTAGATCCTTAATTTTATTTATTTGAATTCTTATCAATTATAAATAAAACAACAATTATGGATATAATTAAATTAATTAAATATCTAATTAATCAAAATTAATAATAAAAAATGGAATTAATAAAGCTTTTTTTAAAAAATAAAAGTTTTTAATTCAATTAATATTTATATATAATAAAATAGAAGTCAAATTATGACTTGATAATAATTTTTATAACAAAAGGAAACTTATGATTGAAGATTCCCAGGAAACGATCAGTACTCAAGCAAATTTTAGCGTTGGCATTTTAGTAATATTAGCAATAATTACTCTTATTTTGATATGTTTTTCAGTCTTTTTTTCAGCAGCCGAAACTGCTATTACCAGTGTCACAACCGTAAAATGAAAAACTGAAAGCAATAAAATTAAATCAAAAACAATTACTAATGTTGTTTATAAAATGATTAATAATTATACAATTACCTTGGCAACCATTTTAATTGGTAACACATTAGTAAATACAGCATCATCAACAATCGCAGGTTTATTTTTTGCAGGTATAATGAAATCTTTTAGTACAACAAGTAACGCTGAAGCTATTGGTACAGGAATTGCAACAGGAATTATAACTTTAATTGTTTTAATATTTGGCGAATTTATTCCTAAAAATTTTGCTAAGAAAAATCCGATTAAAGTTCTTAAATTAGTAGCTTATCCCTTAAATTGTTTCTATATACTTTTTTGGCCATTAACTTGATCTTTAAATCGAATTTTTAATAAAAAATCACAAAATATTATCACAGCCACTGAAGAAGAATTAAAATCGCTTATTGAAGTTATTCGTCATGAAGGAACTTTAGATAGTCAAGAAGCATTAATTATTAATAAAGCAATTTTATTTGATGATATATTAATTAAACAAAAAATGGTTCCATGAACACAAGTTGTTAAAATTAATGAAAATAAAACTGTTCTTCAAAGTTTTGAAATTTTTAATTCAACTGGATTTTCGCGTTTGGTTGTAGTCAATAAAAACGATGAGGTTGTTGGTATTATTTATTTAAAAAAAATTATTAAATATCTTCTTAACGAACCTAATAAAATCATTAGAACTATCATGCAAACACCTTTATTAATAAACCAAAAAGATACATTATATGATGGTTTAAGAACAATGCAATTTCAAAGAATTCATTTAGGAATTGTTGTTGATAATATTACTGAAAAAAATCCTATAGGAATCATTACATTAGAAAACATTACTGAAGAATTAACTGGTAATGTTTATGATGAAACTGATAATGAGAACGAAATAAAAGAAATTCAAATCGTTAATGAAACAACTTGACGTGTTGATGCTAAAACTAACGCTAAATTATTTTTACATCAATATATTGACAAAGATATTGAAGTTAACGATGATATTAGTATGGGCAAATATATTTCTAAAATTAATAAAAATCGCGCATTTAAAAACCGCCAATTAATTAACACTCCTAATATGTATATTGAAACTTTTAAAGATGTAAGAACAAATCAATTTGCCTTTTTAATTGAAAAAAAGATTAATCAATCCTAAACAATGAGATAAAAAAACTAGTTTTTAAAAACTAGTTTTTTTAATTTTAATTCTTCATACATTTCTTTAATACGAGAATTAAAATGATTTAAACCACTTTTTGAAATTTCAATATTAAACATCTGTTTTAATAAACAAGAAAGTTCATTTAATGAACAGTCTGGATTTTGTACTCGTAGTTCACAATACTTTAAAAATTTAGTACTTTGTTTGCAAAATTCATCGTGGTTTTTTTTTATTTCTAAAATCATTTCTTTAGTCAAAACCCCTGCTTTAGAACTTTTAGAAAGGTTAGAAATATCTAAATTATTTAAACGTTGTTGTTGATTATTAAAATCACGTTGGATACGAATATTCTCAAATTCAAATAACGAATTTTGCGTACGGATCGCTTTTAAAAAATCACTGATTATCTCTGATTTTTTAAAATAAACAATGGTTTTTTTATTACGATAAATAATTTTATATTCTAAACCATAACGGGCTAAAGCCTTTGTTAATAATGGGATGTAATTATTTGAATCACAGCGAATTTCTAAATGATAGTTTTCAAGTGGGTGTGCAATTGAACCACCAGACAACATTGCACCAATTAAAAAATTTGAACAATAGCGGTCTTTATGAAAATTTTCATTATTCGCATCATCAAATAGTTTTAAAATTTCATCTAATTTATCCAAATCACCTCAAAGTAATAGCGAATAATTAGTACGAGTTTTATTTAAATGGTCAGGCTCAAACATAATCTCATATTCAATATTTAAATTATTAAAATAATCTAAACCATTTAAAATAAATTCAATAATTTGTAAATTTTGAGATTTAATAATTCAAGTTAGTTTTTGACCAATTTTAATGGTTAAATTATTACGAAAAAACGAATATAAAATAACTTTATAGTCTGTGGATGAATAATCAGTGTTAGTATAAATATCTTCTTTAACAAATTCACTAAACGTGAATTTGTTAGAATCATTATCAATTATTTCTTGTAATGTACTCTTTGGCATAAAGTGCTGCAATGACTCCATCATTTGTAGCAGTCGCAATTTGTCGAACATTTTTATCAACAATATCACCGGCTGCAAAAATACCACAAACACTAGTTTGCATATTTTTATCAGTTGTAATAAATCCGTTTACCTCATTAAAAATACATAAATTATTTGTATTAATTCTTGAAGGCAATAGGCCAATAAAAGTGAAATTAGCTTCAATATTTAGTGTAGTTACTTCGTTTGTGATTAAATCTCTAAATTTTAAACCTTCTAAAAACTGATGACCAAAAAATTCGAATGTTTGTTTATTGTAATAAATTTTTATATTAGGTGTGTTATTTGCAATTTGTACTAATTGTTGTTCTGCTTTAAATTGTGGTTTATTGGCAATTAAATGAACTTCTTTAGCAATTGTAGCTAAATATATGGCCTCTTCCACAGCAGAGTTACCAGATCCAATCACAGAGACAGCTTTATTTTTATAAAGTGGTCCATCACAAATAGCGCAATAACTAATTCCCTTGTTTTCAAATTCTAATTCACCTAAAATGTTTAACCGTCTATTTTCTGTTCCTGTTGCAATAATTACAGTTTTAGTAATTAATGTTTGTGTAGTTAATTTAATTTTTTTATATTTTTCTTTTAAAGATATTTCATCAGCAGCTTCATAAATAATAGAAACATTTAAATTTAAGACTTGTTCGTACATTTTATAAGCCAATTCAGGTCCTGGAATACTATTGATACCTAAATAATTTTCTACATTTGATGTTAATGCTATTTTTCCTCCTGGGAATTGTTTTTCAACAATGATCACATTTAATCCAGAACGTTTAGCATAAACAGCAGCAGCTAAACCGGCTGGACCTGCGCCAATGATTACTAAATCGTAAACTTCTTGATTCATTTAAAATCCTTTTCTTTATTATTTATGACAATAAAATAAAAATTCTTCTGGCTTTCTTAATTCTCCAAATTTATGAATTTGGTCTTTCTTTTTATAAAACATTTCAATAATTGCATCTAATAAGAATTTTTTTCTTAAAAGTGGCGCTATAAATTGTACATATAATGCACCTAATACACCAAAGATTAATAACAATGAATTAATTATATAAGTTCCTTCAAAACTAAACTGTGGAGCACGAGCTGACTCCGTACTAAAACGAGTAACACCATAAAAGAAAAAATATGACATTGAAATAAAGCCTATTTTTAATTGTTTAATGTAAGACAAGCCAAAATAAATAAAAACAAAAACAATTACATTAAAGAATGATTCATATAGAAATAAAGGTTGATAAATTGTAAATAGAGTTTTATTGCCCTCAATGAAATAATGTTTCATTCCTTCGAAAACAGCTGGCATAGCTTTTTTTAATCATTGTAAATCGTTAACAGTACTTTCAGCACCAAATATTTCACCGTTAATAAAATTTCCTCAACGCCCTAATGCCTGACCAATTAAAATTGTTGGAATAATAGCATCCGCATATATTCACATACTAGGTTGGCGAATAACAACATTGCCATCAGCATCAATATCTCGAATGTGATATTTAGGCATGCGCAAAATAAGAGGAAAATAAACTGCAGCACTTAATACCCCAGCAATCACCCCGCCTTGAATCGCTAACCCTCCACTTCTAAAATCAAAAAAATCTTTAGCATCACCGATTGCTAATGATCATAAACGAGCACCAATAATTGTCATGGGAATTGCTAAAAAAATATAATAAAATCCTGGATCATAAGGCACTTTATAATGAAATTTTAAACGTAGACTATATGTTAGTATAGCAATTAAAAAACCGCATACAAAGATGATTCCATATCAATATATATTAAAATTGCTACCAATACTAAAAGCTACTCGATGTGCAACAACATCATTAACTAATGTGCTTTCTGGATTAATAATTTCTAATTGCATTTAAATCCCCTTTTTATTAATTTGTAAAATAAATTCTTCAGCTGAATTATAACCTGATGTTTTTAATTTATAATCAGTAATGGCTGTCTCAATGATATCTGAAATACTTCTTCCTTCGATAACCGGAATATAATAATGGGCTATTTTTGTTTCTAAAAATTCTTTGTGTTGAATTTCACGACCAAAACGTTCAAACTTGATTTTTTCATGTTTAGCTGGTTTTATTAATTCAATAACTATTTCAATTTTTGTTGATTCAATCATTCGTTCAATACCGAAAGAACGTGAAAAATTCATAATACCTAAACCTCTAATTTCAATAAAATCTTTAGTCGAATCTTCAGCTCTTCCATATAGATTACCTCCAATTCTATTAACTAAAATAGCATCATCACCTACAAAAATATGACCTTTTTTAACTAATTCAATTGCTAACTCAGATTTACCAACACCTGATTCCCCCATTAAAATAACGCCGATTCCAAAAACAGATAATAATGTTCCGTGAACTAATGATTGGTGTGAAAGTTTTTGACTAATGTAACTATTAATTGTAAAATTTAATTCATAAAAACTATATTTAACCTCTACAATTGGAATTTTATAGCGCTCTGCTAATTTTAACAAAATTCCAGCATGTTTAAAATTTTTACCAAAAATAATTAATGGTGGATTTAAATCTAAAATTTTTCCTAATTTTTTAGAAATGATCGTTTCTGAAAATTTATTAAAATAATTGCTTTCTTTTGAACCAAAATAAACAATATTTCAAATCTCTTTAAACAAAATTTCGCCAGCTAATTCAAATCCAACACGTGTAATTCCTGTTGTAGAAATCTCACGATCAATATAGTCAGAATTTGCAACAACGTTTAAATTAAACTTTCTAACAACTTGACTAACAAATAATTTACCACGAATTTCCATTAATTATTATCTACCTATTTCTCAATAACATTATGATCATCGATAATATCAACATTAGAGTTGCTAATATTATCGCTTTTATTGTATGATATTAAACTAATTAATTCATCATCATTAACATGCATATAAATATTTTCTTGAACACGATAAGCTTTTTCTTTATTAATTTGTTTACCAAAGAATTTGATTAATGAAATGATTTTATTTTCACTTGGATTAATAATTTTATGATCAATTAAAAAGTAGTAAATTAAATAATATTGAACCATATCGTCTTGACGAATAAAGTAGTCATATTTGTATTTATTTTTTTTAAATTCAATATATGATAAATCTATAAAATTAGCAAAAGAACTATGTTCTTTATTATATTTAATAACGAATTTTTTAAAATCATAAACCTCATTTAAACTTCAAGAACTAATTATTTTACGAACACGATTGCGTTCGTATATATCTAATTCATTTGTTTCGTCAATACCATACTTAATTTTATTTTCATCACAATAGCGTTGTAATGTTTGTTTACGCACAAATAAAACCGGACGTTTAACAATTATGCCATTAATAACATTACTTTCCTTAATGCCATAAAATAAGGCTTTTGATTGGCGAGCTCGTTGCATATATGCCGTTTCTAAAAAATCATCAAAATTATGCGCTATATACAAATTTTCAATATTATATTTTTTACCAATTTCTTTGAAAAAATCATAACGAATTAAACGTGCTTTTGTTTGAAAATTATCAATATGACCATAACGTTCATAAACTTTTTCATCAACATCTAAAATTTCAATTATTAAATTATTTTTTCTACAAAAATCGACAACTATTTGCTGATCACGATCGGATGATTCGCGTTTATGATAATTCACATGACAAACAACACGAATATTTCTTTTGTACATATTTAACATTGCCATAGAATCTGGACCACCAGAAACAGCAGCTAAGTATTTTTTATTACTAATTCTATTAATTAAATTTGTTCATAACTTTATCAAAATCTTCACCAATCGCTGCTAATGTAGCTAAAGCGCCCTTTATAATAGCTGGTTTAATTATAACTAATTCGTCAATCTTAAAATTCGATAAGACATATTGATCTAATTTTATATGTGGATCTTTATCAATTCCTATACGAATGCGTTTAATTTCATCTGTTTTTAAAATGTTAATAATATTTTTAATTCCATTTTGCCCTCCTGAGGACCCCTTTTTTCTCAATTTTATCGTTCCTAATTTCGTATCAACATCATCATAAATAACTATTAAATTTTTAATTGGAATATTATAAAAATTAAGCATTTTGATAACAAATTCACCACTTAAATTCATGTAAGTTGTTGGTTGACAAAAAAACACTATGGAATTGTTATAAATTGTTTTAGTAAAAATTCCATTAAATTTTGAACTATCTAGAGACAAATTAAGTTTGTTGCAAATCTCATTAATAACCATAAAGCCAACATTATGTCTTGTTTTTGCATAGTTTGATCCTGGATTACCTAATCCAACAATTAAATATTTTTCCACATTTAATACCCATATTATAAACGTACAATGTTTATAAATCTCTTCAATAAAATTATTATATAATAGATGAATTTTAAGTTATGCACATTTAAACACTTAATAATAATATTAATAATTAAAAATAAATAAATAAAAAATAAATTATATTTTAAAGCATCACGCTTTTTTGAATTTATATCTTTTATAATATAAATAATAAAAAATGAGGATTTTAATAAAACATGGAAGTTTTTATTTCTATAAAAAAATTAATTGAAGCAATAAAATTTAGTACAACAATTGCTAATACAAACAATGCAAATGCTTTATTATTAGGTGTTTTGATTGAAGTTAGTCAAAATAAAATTAGTTTTAAGACGACAAATAATCAAGTGAGTGGTTATAAAGAAATTACTGAAGGATTTGAATATTTTAATAGTGGAAAAGTTTTAGTTACAGCTAAGATTATTTTAGGATTAATTTCTAAGCTTAAAGATAAATCTGTTTTATTAAAACAAATTGACACAAATATTTTATTAATTAAAACTGAAAATTTTGAAACTCAAATTAATACAATGAATATTGAAGGCTTTCCTAATTTAAACTTTAGTTTAGAAGATTACGTTAAAATCAGTTTGCCGCATCAAATTATGCAAGAGATTAATACAAAGGTTTTACCCAACGTTTTGAACAGTCAAGGAATTGAAAAAATTCAACCGATTTCTGGAATTTTGATTGATACTCAAACTTTAGAAAATAAGTTGATTGCTATTGGTACAGATAAAATTAAAGCTTCATGTTTAATAAGAGAATATATGGGTGAAAAATTTAAATTTATTGTCTCTTATTCAACAATGAAATTGATTATCGAAATCCTTAAAAATGTTGAATATAGTAATAATCAAACTGTTGATTTTTATGTTCGAAGTAGAAGTTTAATTTTTAAAATTAATGATGCAATTTTACAAACAAGAATGATTGATGGTGTTTATCCAAATATTTACTCAATTTTTGATGAAACAAATGAAGAAAATACATATGTTTTTGATCGTCGTTTATTGATAGAAATTATTGAACGGGGTATGAATATTGTTATGCAAGAACAAAACCCTAAAATTAGTATTAGAATAGACAAAAATGAAGCAGAAATCAGTTTAACAACTTTTGAAATTGGTAATATGAAAGAAAAAATGTCAATAGTTAATTTAAACAATAAAAGTGCTGAGTTTATTTTAAACCCTAGTTTGCTAGCTCATGTTTTAAAAAATTTTGATAACAACGATGTAACTTTTAAAGTTAAAGATGAAATTTTAAGACCTATTATTTTTATCGATACCAAAGATGTTGGATTTAAACAGATTTTATCAAGAATAAAAAATTAAAGAAAACAGTTTATTATTATTTAAATATTAATATTTTTCTAATAAATATCACTTACATTTACTAGTTGTTTAACCAAATTTTTAATATTTTATATATGTTATAATAAATATGTATTACTACAAATATTTTAAGACCTATGAAAAAAATTTTTATATCAACAGAGTATGTGACTTTAAACCAATTTTTAAAAATAGCTGGATTGATTAATAATGGTGGTCAAGCTAAATTTTGATTGTTGGAAAATAAAGTTATGGTTGATGAAAAAATAGAAAATAGACGTGGTCGTAAATTATATGATCAAATGATTATTAAAATAAAAAATCAATTGTATCAAATAGTTAAAACTAATGAGTAGATAGGAGTTTTATGAACGATTCTAATAAAGAAAAAAAATACACCGCCGAAAGTATTAAAGTACTAGAAGGTTTAGAAGCAGTACGAAAACGTCCTGGTATGTACATTGGTTCAACCCAATCAGAGGGTCTACACCATATGATTTGAGAAATTGTTGATAATTCAATTGATGAGGCTATGGGCGGATTTGCAACAATTGTTAGAGTTATTCTAAAAAAAGACGGATCAGTACGTGTAGAAGATGATGGACGCGGAATTCCAATTGAAATTCACGAAAAAACAGGCTTATCAGGTGTTGAAACAGTATTAACAGTTTTACATGCTGGTGGTAAGTTTGATAATGATAGTTATAAAGTGTCTGGTGGATTACATGGTGTTGGTGCCTCTGTTGTTAATGCTTTAAGTAAAAATTTTAAGGTTTGAGTAAACAAGAATCATGTTCAATATTATGTTGAATTTATCAATGGCGGTCATGCTATTGAGCCACTAAAACCGATTAATAATAAAGATGTTAAAGAAAAAGGAACAACAATTGAATTTATTCCAGATTTTGAAATTATGGAAGAAAATGAGTGAGATGAGCTTAAAATAATGGCTCGTTTAAAGCAATTAGCTTATCTTAACAAAGGTGTTAACATTGAATTTGAATCAGAATTAACTAACCGTAAAGAAAAATGACATTATGAAGGTGGTTTAAAAGAATATATAACAGATTTAAATGCTGAAAAAGAACCATTATTTGATTTAATTGTTTATGGAGAAGAAGAAAAAGAAGTTAGAGTTCCAGGACATAACGAGCAAACTTATAACATTAAATGTGAAGTTGCATTTCAATATAATAATTCATACAATAACTCAACCCATTCATTTTGTAATAACATCAATACCACTGAAGGTGGAACACACGAAGAAGGTTTTAAATTAGCGATTACGCGTTTATTAAATAAATATGCGGTCGATAAAAAATATTTAAAAGACACTGATGATAAAATCACTAAAGAAGACGTTAGTGAAGGATTAACAGCAATTATTTCAGTTAAGCATCCTAATCCTCAATATGAAGGTCAAACAAAAAAGAAATTAGGTAATAGTGAAGTTCGTCCTTATGTTAATGAAATCACATCTATTATTTTTGAAAAATTTTTAAATGAAAATCCTGAAGAATCAAAAAAAATTGTTGCTAAGGTTATGCAAGCTGCTGAAGCACGACGACGTTCACATGAAGCACGTGAAGCTACACGGCGTAAATCACCTTTTGAATCAAATTCATTACCTGGTAAATTAGCTGACTGCTCAAATCGTGATTCAAGTGTTACTGAAATTTATATTGTCGAAGGAGATTCAGCGGGTGGTTCAGCAAAAACAGGTCGTGAGCGTGAATTTCAAGCAATTTTACCACTGCGTGGAAAGATTATTAATGTTGAAAAAGCTAAAATTGATAAGATTTTTGCTAATGAAGAAATTCAAAATATGATTACTGCTTTTGGAGCAGGAATAGGTCCTGAATTTAATATTGAAAAATTAAGATATTCAAAAATTATTATTATGACTGATGCGGATGTTGATGGCAGTCATATTCGAATTTTATTGCTAACATTTTTTTATCGATACATGTTGCCATTGATTCAAAATGGAAATGTTTATATAGCGCAACCACCATTGTATAAAGTAAGTTATGCTAAAACAATTAAATACGCATATTCTGATCAAGAGTTAGAAAGAATTAAATCAACAATATCAAATATTAAATATAACATTCAACGCTATAAAGGGTTAGGTGAAATGAATCCTGATCAATTGTGAGAAACAACAATGGATCCTAAAAATAGACTTTTATTAAAAGTTAATATTGAAGACGCTGCAATTGCTGATAAAACATTTTCTCTATTAATGGGTGATGATGTAGCTCCAAGAAAAGAATTTATTGAAAAAAATGCAAAATATGTAAAAAATATTGATGCTTAAAATTGAGGTATATAAAATATTATGGCATTAAAAAAACCAAAAAAAAGTCGTTTAACCACCGAAGAAATTAAGCAACAATTAGAAGGTTCAACGATTAAAGAACAATCAATTACAAAAGAAGTCGAAACATCATTTTTAGATTATTCAATGTCTGTAATCGTTGCACGTGCTTTGCCTGATGTGCGTGATGGATTTAAGCCCGTGCATCGCCGAGCTTTATTTGCTGCTTTCGAAAACGGAATGACACATGATAAGCCTTATAAAAAATCTGCACGTTGAGTTGGGGATGTAATTGGAAAATATCATCCACATGGAGATCAAGCTGTTTATCAAACTATTGTAAGAATGGCACAAGACTTTTCAATGCGTTATTTATTAGTTGATGGTCATGGTAATTTTGGTTCGATTGATGGTGATAGTGCAGCTGCGATGCGTTATACAGAAGCACGATTATCAAAAATCTCTTATGAATTATTAAAATACATTGATAAAGAAACAGTAGATTTTGTACCTAATTATGATGCATCAGAACAAGAACCAAGTGTTTTACCATCAGGTTTTCCAAATTTATTAACAAATGGAACTACAGGAATAGCTGTTGGGATGGCAACAAATATTCCACCACATAATTTAACTGAAGTTTGTCAAGCAATAAAAGCTTATGCTAAAAACCATAATGTTACTATTTCTGAAATTATGGAATATCTAAAAGGTCCTGATTTTCCAACAGGCGCTGAAATTTATGGTGATAGCGGTATTATTAAATATTTTAATACAGGTCGTGGTTCAGTAACAATTCGTTCAAAATATGAAATTGAAGATATTGGGCAAGGACGTGTAGCAATTGTTGTGACAGAAATTCCTTATATGGTTAATAAAGCTAATTTAATTGAAAAAATTGTTGAATTAGTAACAAACAAACAAATCGAAGGAATTTCTGATTTACGTGACGAGTCAAGTCGTGATGGAATTCGAATTGTTATTGAAGTTAAACGTGATGTTATACCTGAAGTTTTATTAAACAAATTATTTAAAACAACACCTTTACAAACAAATTTTAGTGTTAATAATTTAGCTTTAGTTAATGGTGTACCAATGGTATTAAACATTAAGGAAATGATTAAATACTATTTTGAACACCAAATTGAGATTTTAGTAAGAAGAACAAATTTTGATTTAAAAAAAGCAAAAGAACGAATTCATATTGTTGAAGGTTTAGTAATTGCTGTTAATAATATCGATGAAGTAATTAAAATTATTAAAGCCTCAGGTGATGATGATATTGCTTCAAAATCACTAATTCAACGTTTCGATTTAACAGAATTGCAAACGAAAGCAATTTTAGAAATGCGTTTACGCGCTTTAACAGGACTAAATATTGATAAATTAAAAAAAGAATATGAAGATTTAATATTAGTTATTAAAGATTTAGAAGATGTTTTAAACAACTACAATCGTCAAGTTAATATTATTTGTGAAAATTTAGATTATTTAATTGAAAAATTTGGTGATGAGCGTCGTACAGAAATTATGTATGGAGTTAGTTCGCATATTGATGATGAAGATTTAATACCAGTCGAAGATATTGTTGTAACAATGTCAAAACGTGGTTATTTTAAACGTTTGCCAATTGATACATATAAAAATCAACGACGTGGTGGTGTAGGTGTACAAGGATTAAAAACGTATGAGGATGATGATGTTGAAAAAATCTTAGTTGCTAATACCCATACAGATTTATTATTCTTTTCTGATTTAGGTCGTGTTTATCGATTACGAGGACATGAAGTACCATTGGGATCACGACAATCAAAAGGAATTCCAGCAATTAATTTTTTACCAATTGAAAAAAGTGAAAGCATTTTAACTATTTTACCAATAGATAATTATGATCAAGGTTCATTATTCTTTACAACAAGTAAAGGAATTATAAAACGAGCTAATCTAAGTGATTTCGAGTCAATTCGTGCTAATGGTAAAATTGCTATTACTTTAAAAGATGGTGATAAATTATTTTCAGTAATGCAAACACTAGGTAATGATGAAGTATTTATCGGCGCATCAAATGGTAATGTAATTCGTTTCAATGAAAATGATGCACGTGAAATGGGAAGAATTGCGACAGGTGTTAAAGGAATTAATTTAGAAAATGATGAATATGTTGTAGGAACAGGGTTATCTAGTCATGGAGAATATGTTTTAGCTGTTGGTTCTAAAGGATTAGGTAAATTAACTGACATCAATGATTATCGTTTAACTAAGCGTGGAGCAAAAGGTGTTAATACACTAAAAGTAAATGATAAAACAGGTAACTTAGTAAGTATTAAAGTTGTTAATCGTGAAGAAGAAGCTTTAATTATTACAACTAGTGGAAAAGTTATTCGTTTATCGATTAAAGACATTAGTGTAATTGGAAGAAATACATCAGGAGTTAAATTAATTTCATTAGAAAATAAAGAAGAAGTAAAATCAATTGCTATCTTTAAAAAAGAAGAAATTAATGATGAACAATTATTACAAGAAAATGATTACAATCTAAAATAAATGACAATAAAAACTACTTTAAAAAATAAAGTTATACTTTACTTTTTCTAAAAGTGGTTTTTATTATCTAAACTAATAATTATTCAATTTGAAAGGATTTTAAAATAATGAATGTGGCTTTAGAACTAATTAATTTACTAAAAGAAAGACGTTTAAGATTGAGTGTTTGCGAATCAGCAAGTTGTGGAGCTTTATCATCATCAATTGGTGAAGTTGCAGGTGCTTCAAGTGTTTTTGCAGGTGGTTTTATTAGTTATAGTAATGAAGTAAAAATTAAATTAGTAGGAGTGAGTGAAAAAACAATTTTTAAATATGGCGCTGTTTCTGAACAAACTGCTAAAGAAATGTGTTTACAAACAAATCAAAAGTTTAATACTGATATTGCAATTTCAATTACAGGAAATGCTGGACCACAGGGAAGCGAAAATAAAGAAGTAGGTTTATTTTACATTGGAATCGCAATTAAAGATTTTGCAATTGTAAAAAAAGTCACATTAAATTCAAATGAACGTACTTTTAATCGTTTTTCTATAGCATGAGAAGCAATTAGTTATTTAATTGAATTGATAAAAAAATAATTTTACTAATTCTTTAAATAGGATAGGTGAATAAATTTATGAAAGAAAATAATAATCTTGAGAAATTAGATCCAATTGCAACACTTGAAACAAAATTTGCTAAATCATCTTATTTTATTGCTGATGAAATAAAAGATGAAAAAATTAATGCAATATCTACAGGATCAATTCATATAGATCAAATAACAGGAATTAATGGAATTCCAGTAGGAAAAATTACAGAAATTTATGGTAATGAATCATCAGGTAAAACTACAATTGCTTTACAAACAATTGCTGAATGTCAAAAAACTGGTGGGACAGTAGTTTTGTTAGATCTTGAGGGCTCATTTGATATTAATTATGCCAAAAGTCTAAAAGTCGATTTAACAAAATTAATCATTACGCAACCTCAAACAGGTGAACAGGCTTTTGATATGATTGAAACATTGATTAAAACAAATTCAATAGATTTAATAGTTATTGATTCAGTTGCTGCAATGCTCCCAGAAAGCGAATATCAAGCAAATATGAATGAAGCATTGATGGGAGCACACGCTCGCTTAATGTCAAAAGGTTTACGTAAAATTCAACCATTAATTAATAAAAGTAAAACAGCCATTATTTTTATTAATCAATTACGTGAAAAAATTAATACTTTTTTTGGCAATCCTGAAATGACCACAGGCGGTAAAGCTTTAAAATTTTATGCTAGTTTGAGAATAGAAACCAAAAAAGCAGATTTAATTAAAGAGGGTATTAATAAAATTGGTATAAAAACAAAAGTAACAACAGTTAAAAACAAATTAGCACCACCGTTACAAACATGTTTTATTGATATTTTTTTTGGTTCTGGTTTCGATTATAATAATGAAATTATAGATTTTGCAATCCAATATGGCGTCTTGAAAAAAAACGGTTCTTGATTTTATTTTAATGATAATAAAATAGGGCAAGGGCGAGAACAATTAAAAAATACACTATCAAAAAACAATGAACTTTTTATACAAATTTCAGAAAAAACTTTGGAGTTTGTCAATAATGAAAAAAGCAATTGACAATAACTTGTAATATAATTATTATTGGTGATATAAGATGGGTTATTTAATAGCATTTATTATATTACTAATATTATTTGTATTGCTGATTACCATTGTTCCAGTTGTAATGGTAGTTTATCTTAAGAAAAAACAACTGAAATTAACTTTTGTTCCAAAAAGCCAAACTTCTTTTAAAAAAATAGTTCAAAAAACTAAAGATTTAGAAGAAGAATGTGAAGATTTAAATAATAAAAATAATGAATTAAAAAAAGCAATTAGTGATCAAAATTTACAAATTGATTTACTCAAAAAAAACAATGAAAATTTTTTACTAAATGCCACAAGTTTAACAGCTGAACAAGCGAAAAAAGAACTTTTTAATTTATTAAAAATAAAATTTAAAAAAGAGCTTGCTCAAGAATATGCAAAAATTAAACACGAATTTAATGAAGCCCAAGAAATTTATGCTCAAAACATTCTAGTAGAAACAATGGAGCAAATTGCTGAGCCTTTAATTGTTGAAAGATCTTTATTTAATATTGACATTATTGATGAAAATCTAAAAGGAAAAATTATTGGACGTGATGGACGTAATAAAGCAGTTTTTGAAAATGAAGGCGGAGTTGATCTAATTGTTGATCGACAACAGCCAATTGTAGGAATATCTACTCCAAATCCAATTCGTCGTGAAATAGCACGAATTGTTATGCAAAAATTAATTGATTCAAAAAATATTGATATTAATCGTATTGAATTACTTTTTAAAGAAGAACGTGAAAAGTTTGAAAAAAAAGTTTTTGAGATTGGTAAAAACGTCGTAGAACAAACATTAGGTTTTTTTGATTTACCTGAAGGAATTTATTCTTATATAGGGAGAATGAAATTTCGTAATTCTTATGGTCAAAATATTTTATCCCATTCATTAGAAGTTGCTGAATATGCTGAACGAATTGCTAAATTAATTAATATTGATCCTATAAAGGCAAAAAAAGCTGCATTTTTTCATGATATAGGAAAAACGATTGATTTTGAAAGTGACCTAGATCATGTAGAAGCGGGATTATTGATTGCTAAGAAATTTAATTTAGATGATTATATTTATAATGCAATTGAATCACATCATAACAAAGTAATTCCAACAACAATTTATGGTGCATTAGTTAAAATAGTTGATACGCTATCAGCAGCCAGACCAGGAGCACGTGTTAATTCTTATGATGAATATTACAGTCGTGTAAAAGAACTTGAAACAATATGTATGCGATTCGAAGGTGTTAAAAGCGCCTATGTCATTAAATCTGGTCGTCAATTACGTGTAATTGTTGATTCTAACTTGGTAAGTGATGAGCAATTAGAACTCTTAGGTCACGAGATCAAAGTTGCAATTGAAGAAAATGATTTATTAACAAATTATAAAATTAAGATCGTTTTAATTAAAGAAAAAAGGATTTCAATTGACACAAATATTATTGGATAGTATGAAATAATAAAAAAGAAGCAAGACTACCTTGTTTCTTTTTTATTATTTTCTTTTATATGTTTTTTATCTGAATTTTTATTTAGATATTTTTGTTTTGTTTGCTCGTCGTTGCGTAATGCTTTTGAAATTCCTCAAATACCAAACGACAAACTAATAGCAAAAATAATACCAACGATCAATCAAATTTTTGATTTATTATTTGTCTTGCTCATTTTCTAACTTTTGTAATATTTTTGTAACTTCATCAACGTTTTGTTCAACAGAATTGTTTGCATCTAAAACAACATAGTTAATACCAAAATCTTTACAAACATTAACCATATAATTTTTGTACATTTCTAATAAACGTTTGAAGTATGTTTCATTAATTGAAAAATTATCAATTTCAACTTTCCGGTTTCTTTTAAAAATTCTTTCTTTGAATAACTCTCAATCACCATCTAAAATGACGTAAAGTTTTGGAACTCCATGTTCATAGATTAATTCTTTGCAAACTCCTTGTCACAATCCATCATAATATGAAAATACAGAAGGTTTATCAATATTTGCATGCGCAAATAATCAATCTTCAAAAATACTACGATCAAAAATTGTTAAACTTTTACGGTTACAATTATTTTTGTAGTTTGCAAAACGATTTAAAACAAAATATAGTTGAAATAAAGACCCAAAAAGAACGTTATTCTCACGTTCATACATTTTTGCTAGTAATAAATCCATTAATTTATCACCCTCAACCATTTCATAAACCACATTTGATGGTTGATATTTTTCGTGTAAAGCTTGTGCTAAAGTAGATTTACCAAAAGCAATCATACCACCTATTGCAATAGAATTAGAAACCCTATTTTTTTTAAAAGATGGTGTTAAAAAATCTAATTTTTTATCTGACATATTTTAACCCTTATCATAAATATTTTTTTAGTTCATATTTTAGATTATACAAATAAAAAAACTAAAAAATAAAATTAAAAAAATAATTTTTTTATTATTAAAAAATGTTAATTTTATGGTATTTATAATAGATAAAAATTAAATTTTGTGCTAATTCTAATTTATAATTAAAACTAGTAGTTTTTAGGGGATAATAAATGAGCGAATCAACATTGTACCGTAAATATCGGCCACATAAATTTAAAAATGTAATAGGTCAAGATTTAATTAAACAAGCATTAATGAATGCTTGTTTAAACAACAAAATTACACATGCTTATATTTTTAGTGGACCACGAGGAATTGGAAAAACATCAATAGCTAGAATTTTTGCGTCTAGTATTAATTGTTTAAATCCTAATAAAGGTGATTGTTGCGGCAAATGTAGTGTTTGTGAAAGTATTCTCAAAGAACAAAGTGTTGATTTGATTGAATTAGATGCTGCTAGTAATAATGGTGTTGATCAAATACGTATTATTACTGATAATATAAATTATTTACCAACATTTTTTAAGTATAAAGTCTATATTATTGATGAAGCACATATGCTATCTACATCAGCATGAAATGCTTTATTAAAAACAGTTGAAGAACCACCACAACACGTTATTTTTATTTTTGCAACAACAGAGTACCAAAAAATTCCCTTAACAATTATTAGTCGTTGCCAACGTTATGATTTTAAGCGTTTAAATAACAGTGAATTACAAGAATTAATAGACTCTATCCTTACAAAAGAAGATATCAAAATTGATAATAATGCAATTGATAAATTAATTCAATTAGCTGATGGATCTGGGCGTGATTGTTTAAGCATTTTAGATCAATTAACAACGGTTAAAAAAAATATAGATCTTGATTTAATAAATAAAACTTTTGGTTTAGTTGACAACTTTAAAGTAATTTCTTTAATCGAATTAATTCAAAAAAACGACATTTTATTATTGCGTGAATTTATTTATGAATTATACAATCAAGGTGTTAATTTAGAAGCTTTTTGTGTGCAAATAATAAATGTTTTAATTGATTATTTAATTTATTTAAAAACAAACGATATAAATAATCTTAAAAAAGTATCAGTTGATGAATTAAAAAAAATGTTATTAATTAATTTTAATGGTAATTATTTGTTAAATAATTTTATTTCTTTATTTAATAATTTAAAAAAATCATTAAATCAAGTTTTTGAATTTGAAATTTATTTATATAAAATAATCAATGCTAATAATGATAAATTAGAAAATAAAAAAATAGAATTGTCAATTAACCCTGAAGAAAATAAAATTAATAATTCCCAAATAATAACGACAAAAAAAATCGATTGTTTTGAAGAAATAAATAAAAATACTGTTGATTTTGATAAGTTATACAAAACAAAAATTTTTTATCACAAAAAAATTAACAACCAGAATGATAAAGAATCAGGTATTAATCAAAAAGAAGAATTAAGTACAGAATTAGTTAATGATAATAAATTGATTTGCAATTCTAATGATATATTAGATAATTATGAACTAGCCAAACAAGCTTTTTTTAATAAAGACATTAAACTTTCAAAAGAAATGAGTCAAAAATTTAAAGATTTTAAAAATGAAGAAACCATTGAAAATAGTTATATTGATATTATTAAACAAGCTGATTTAGTACTTTGGTGCTCACCTAATGCACTAGTTTTAGGAGTAGAGTTTTTAGGATTAATTAATCGTATCAATAAAGTTACGCATTCATTTGAATTTATTAAAGAATTTGTTAAGAAATTTGATTCTATCAAGTTAGTTATTGCTATTAGCAAAAAACAAGCATTAAATATTATTAATATTAAAAAACAAGGTTTAAAAACTAATATAATTAATGATGTTTTAATTGATGATATTAAAATGTTATTAAAACAAGAAGAACAACGAAAACAAGAACAAACAGCGTTATTAAATGAAATTGAAGATGAGGAGTAAAATTTAAATGGACTTTCAAAAACTTGCACAAGAATTAAAAAAAATGCAAAACACTTTAAGTAAAAAACAAAAAGAATTTGAAGAAAAAGTGTTTGATTTTGATTATAAAGGATATGTACTTGTTAAAATCAAAGGTGATTTAAATATTGAAGCAATTGAAATAAAAACAGAAATAGTGGATCCTGAAGACAAAGAAACATTACAAGATATTTTACGTGCAGCGATCAATGAAGCAATCTCTATAACATGTAAAGAACGAGATGCGATTATGAATGCTACAATCCCTAAAGGAACAGGTCTTTTTTAGAATTAATTATGAGTAAACCAGTAGAATTTGAAATGCTTGTTGATGCACTTAAATCATTACCTGGTGTAGGAACAAAAAATGCTAATAAATGAGCATTTTTTTTGTTACAACAAGATCAAAAATACATTGATGATCTTATTAAAAGAATTAAAGAAGCAAAAACAAATATTTTAAAATGTAAGTATTGTGCTAATTTTACAAATAAAGACGAATGCGATATTTGTTTAAATGAATATCGTGATTTTACTAAATTAATGATTGTTACCACAAACGAGGATTTAGAAAGAATCGAATCAGCTAACATTTATAATGGCCTATATCATATTACAAATGGTGAAATCTCTTTAAGGAAAAACGTTGTTATTGAACATACA
The DNA here is from genome assembly GCF_000019345.1 of Ureaplasma parvum serovar 3 str. ATCC 27815. Classification (NCBI taxonomy): domain Bacteria; kingdom Bacillati; phylum Mycoplasmatota; order Mycoplasmoidales; family Mycoplasmoidaceae; genus Ureaplasma; species Ureaplasma parvum. The sequence goes on from NC_010503.1 coordinate 108,263, forward strand.
AACATTAAGACTATTAAAGAGCGTGTTTTAAATGGTAGTTTTAAAGAAATAATTATTGCTACAAGTTATACCCATGATGGGGAAGTTACGGCTGATTATATTATAAGAATGCTTGAAGACATTAAAGATTTACAAATTTATCGTATTGGCTTTGGTATTCCTTTAAATTCAAGCATTGATTATGCAGATGATGAAACTTTAAAGCAGTCTCTTATTAATAAACGGAAAATAAGAAATTAATTTTTTATTTTAAAACAATCTTTAATTATTCATTTTAAATGGGGGTTATAATAATTGTATAATTATAAGGAGGTTAAACATATGGGTTACGGTAAAGGATACTTAGCAATGTTTAAAAACAAGAAAGTAAGATTTAAGGTTGTAAATAGCTTTCCTGATCTAAAGGTTCAATTTGTTACATCATTTCCTGATTACAAAGTAAAGATTTCAAATTCATCTTCTTTTTGTGAGGAAACTATTAAAATTCAAGTTGTTACTAGCTTTCCTGATGTAAAATTACAAAAAGTTACATCATTCGGTGATTTTGAAGCTTATATTGACTAAGAACTAGATAATAAAAAATTTTTATTTTTTGATTGAGCTGGTGGTATGCTGGCTCATTTTTTTAATATATTTAATTTGAGAAGAGGCGAGTTAATTATGGCTAATGAGTATTATAATATGTGTGCCTTAGATGCACTCAAATTTGTGAAAAATAGAAATATGTTATTACCAGATATTCAAAGAGAATATGTTTGGGATACAACTGATATAGAAAAATTATTTGAATCTATAGTTGATGATTATCCAGTGGGTTCTTGTATATTTTGGAAAACAAATAAAAAAGTACTTAATGATGAAAAACCAAATCTTTATTATTTTATTTCTAAATATAAGCAAGGCGTAACTAAAAATGAAAAAGCACCAGAATTTGTATCTGATGAAACAGATTATTATATAGTATTAGATGGACAACAAAGAATTACATCTCTTAATATTGCATTGTTTGGATCGTTTACATCTAAGAAAAAAGGTAAAGGATATAGTGTAAAAAATTCTAAATCATGGGTAGAACGAGAACTATATTATAATTTATCTTTTTACGACAGCAATGAATTGGATGATGAAAATCCCATTAAAAGATTTGTATTTTTGTCTGAAGAAGAAGCAAAGAATGGTAATTATTATAAAGTTAAGCAAATAGTTAAAAGTGATAACTTAACTGATTATGTTGATACAATATCGAATTTTAATAAAAATGTAAAAACGGATTTAATGTGTTTGTATAGAAGAATTATGGAAGCGTCTGCCACTAGTGTAATTCATTATTATTGCATTGCAGAGAATACATATGATGAAGCACTAGATATTTTTGTTAGAGTAAATTCTACTGGAAGAAAACTATCAAAGTCCGATTTATTATTTTCTACATTAATTGATGGTTGGAAAGAAGGGAAGGAAAATATAGACACCTTATTGTCTGACTTAAATTCAGCTGGAGATGGATTTTCTTTTACAAGAGATTATTTAATGCGATTGGCTTTGGTATTAGTTGATGCAAATACTAATTTAAAAATTGATTCGTTAACTTCTAAAACAATAAAGGAAATCAGGGATAACTGGCAAAAAATAAAGAAAGCGCTAGAAAAATTATCTGAATTATTAGTTTCAATTGGCATGTGTGACGAAAATATGACCTCATATAATGCAACCATTCCACTGGCATATTATTTTTACAAAGGTGGCAAAATTGATACAGCAGAATCAAAAAAAGAAGCAAGAAAGTTCCTAGCCGTTTCAATGTCAAAAGGACTGTTTGGTGTAGCAAGTAATGATTCTTTGAATCAAAGCAGAACTGCTCTTAAGTCAGTAAATGAAAAAACTCCATTTTCATTAACTTTATTTAGTAGTATTACTTTAACGGGTAATAGAACATTTACTGCATCGAAAGATGATATTGAATATTGGTTGACGAAGTTTGAAAAAGGAAAAAACACATTCATAATTCTTTCTTTGCTTTATCCTAATTTAAAGTTAAGCCAAGTTGAGTTCCATCAGGATCACTGTCACCCTTATACTTCATTTGATGATAAAAACATTAAAAAATTAGGATTGACAGAAGATAAAATAAAAGAATGGCAGTTTAAAAGAAATTTAATTCCTAATTTGCAGTTTTTGGCAGGTAAGGAAAATGAGTCAAAAAATAAAAGGCCTTTATCAAATTGGGTTAAAGATGGAAATACCTTTGAATATAGACCAGAAAATGTTTCTCTTGAATTATCCAATTTTGATAAATTTTTTAATGAAAGAAAATCCCTTATAAAAAATAAGCTTTTGGATATTTTTGGTTTAAAAGCAAACTAAAAATAAATAAATGTATAAAAATCTAGATTTTACTCAGTTCTAAATAAATTAATTTCTGTATGAAGTGGAATTACATGGTTTTTTTGCTTGAATATTGTAAATATTCGTATGCTTTGATATAGTATTAATGCAAGCCAATGTGTATAGTGCTTTGCAGTACCTATGACCGATTAATGGTGGAGTGGTGCAAAAAAAATTATTTTTCTCTGATCTCAAAGGGTTGATGAAAGGAGGAACTTATTATGTCATCAAACAAAGTAGAAAGATTCGACTTGTTTAAGAACATAACATTATCATTTTGATAAATTAATATTTTGTTTAAGAATAGATAACATTTTAAATTCTTAGTTCTAATTCGTTAATCTTTTTCTAATTTAAGAATTTTTATTTATAGATTTGTTTTTTTTAACTCATTGGTTATTTTAATTAATTCATTAATACTATAAATTAGAAACATTTTATTTTGATTAGAAGCATTTTGAATTTAAACTTTATATCTATAATACAAATTTTGTGTTTTTTATAATTTTATAAATTTCTTATTAAGAAATACAAAGATTAAATAATATAATTAATGATTAGTACAATAATTTTTAAAATATAAAGAGGTAATTGATGTTCAAAGCAATGATAGGTAGTATTGTAAGTAAACAAATGTCAAAAAAATTAAAAAATGCGACAATTGTTGAAGAAGATATTAAAGAATTATTAAGCGAGATAAGAATAGCATTATTAGATGCTGACGTTAATTTATTAGTTGTTAAAAAATTTATTAAAAACATCAAAGAAAAAACAATTGGATTGTATGTTGAAGCAAACCAAAAGCCAGCAGATCTTGTTTTAAAAATAATTAAAGATGAATTAGTTGAAATTTTAGGAAAAGAAAATAAGCCAGTTAACACAGCTAAATCACAATTAAAAATTATGATGGTTGGTTTACAAGGTTCAGGTAAAACAACAACTACTGGTAAATTAGCTAATTATTTTAAAAATAAATACAATAAAAAACCATTATTAGTGGCGGCTGATATCTATCGTCCAGCGGCGATTGATCAATTAAGAACATTAGCAAAACAAGTTCGTGTAGATTTTTGAGAAGAAGGAACACAACGCCCTGATTTAATTGTAAAAAATGCTTTAAACAAAGCTGATGAAAATGAAAATAATTTGATAATTGTTGATACAGCTGGACGTTTACAAACAAACGAAGAGTTAATGCAAGAATTAGTAAATGTTAAAAAAACACTAAATCCTGATGAGGTTTTTTTAGTTGTTGATGCTATGGCAGGCCAAGACATTATTAACGTTGCTACAGAATTCAATAATTGATTAAAATTAACAGGTATTATTGTTACTAAATTAGATTCAGATGCACGTGCTGGAGCTGTTTTATCATTAACATCGTTATTAAATATACCAATTAAATTCACAGGTACTGGTGAAAAAATAGGATCAATTGATAGTTTCTATCCAGAACGAATGGCTGATCGAATTTTAGGTCTTGGTGATATCATGACTTTAGCAGAGAAAGCAGCTGATGTTATTGATGAAAAACAAGTTCGTGGTTCGATGCAACGAATGATGGCAGGAAAAATGGATTTAGAAGATTTAATGCGTCAAATGAGTCAAATTAGTAAATTAGGTAGTTTTTCAGGAATAGCTAAGATGATTCCTGGATTGAACAATATTTCTGAAAACCAAATTGGTGATGCTGAGAGCAAAATGAAAATATGAACAATTTTATTATCAAGTATGACTTTAAAAGAACGTCGTGATCCGCGCGTTTTTAAAAAAGAACCATCAAGACGCATACGGGTTTTAAAAGGATCAGGACGTTCGCCTGATGAATTAAATAAGTTATTAAAACAGTGGGAAGTGTCACGTGATAAAATGGCAGAACTTGGTAAAATGTTACAAAAAGGAAAAAATCCTTTTAGTAAATCTGGTGGGTTATTTAGTTAAAAATGGTTATACACCATTTTTTTATTTTATTTAATATAATAAATTGTTGAATAAGAAAAAATAAAACACTATCTTAATAATTTTTCTTATTATTCCATATATTTTTAAAAACAAAATAATCAAAATAAAAAAATACAATAAAACCAAAATTAAATTTATCTTTTGAATAAAATTATTAACAATATTTAATATATGGAAAAATCACATAAAAATGAATAAAAAAATAAATTTGAACAGCAGTTTAGCTTATATTGGTTTTTTAACACGCCTTATTATTGTAAAAAAAACAACATATCTTTTACCGATCATAACTTTATTAATTACATTAATTATAGGAATTGTTGTCGGCTGTGTTGTTAAGCAAAAAACACAATTTTTGATAATTTCATATGTAATGATCATGTTTAATTTATTAATGACAACAATTTTTGCTTCACTAAAAGCATTAAATATTTTTAAGGATTTTAGTGAAGATGGTATTGATATTTTAGTAATTTCTAAACCAATTAGCCGTAAAAACATTGTTTGATCAAAAATTTTTTTCTTCGTCCTAACAGGTATTGTTTGAAGTCTAGTTAGTTTTTTAGGACTATTAATTTTTTATTTAATTAGCTTTAATTTTGCTAAAAATGTTAATTATTATTGAATCTTAAGTTATATAAGTCCTTTTATTTGTTATTTAATTTTTGGGTTAATAACAAGCCTTTTAGCTTTAAAATTAAATGCAAAAATAAGTATTTTAATTCCTTTTGTTAGTTTTATTCCCTTACTTACTATTGGAATTATTGCGAACTTAGTTAGTCAAGTCCAATCACAAGCCTTTTTAAGATTATTAAAACAAAAATCAACAAACAATATTGAGGCTTTTTATTTAAATAATAATTTAGATCAATATTATTTAATTAACACAGGTTTTTTTAATCATAAATTTAATGAAAATCAAAATTTAGAAATTATGAACGCTTATTTAAAAACTAGAAGTTTAGCAACTTTTTGACAAGTAAGTAGTTGAATTCTTCCTGTTTATCAATTAGCTGATGTTTTTAATAAAAGTGATTATGAGCCATTTAGTGATTTTATTAAAAATCAAGTAGATCAGATTTTATATGCCAATAATTTAGCATCAAAACAATTTAATTATCAGTTAGAAAAAAATAGTAATTCATTAATCAATTTTAGTATTAATAATGATAAAAGTTTTTTAATTCCAAGTTTGTTAAAAAACGATTCTCAAAATTTAATTAACAATAACTTAAATCAAGAAGTAATTTATGCAATTGACAATTGAAAAGATCAAACGATCGAATATCAAAAAAACAGTTATACACAATTAAGTAGTGATGATATTGTTGGTTCGCTTAAATGAATGATTATTAAAGAGGTATTAAACGTAAGATCGTTTAATACATATGCTAATAATTTATTTAAAACACTTGATCAAAAAGCAAATCAAAAACAAATCTTAGATTTAATTTCAAATAGTGTACAAAAATTTGATTTCAATAAATGAAACGATGAGAATGCTGATTTATTTAAAAAGGATTTTAATAAATTATTAATTAAATCAAAAACTGAACAACAAATATATTTAGCAGTTAGTTTAATTTATTATCTATATTTCAATCCACACTATACGAATTTACTAAAAATTTTATTAGTTGATCATCAAAATAATTTACAATATAAAACACAATTAAAAATAAATTTAAATAATAAAAATTATTTAATTGGCGGTTTTAAAAGCTACTTACTTCATCAGATATTGCCTCAAGAAAATGACGATGGCATAGATGAATTAAAAAAAGATAAAAAGATTCGTTACAGATATAGTTTAGAACAAGGCGGAAATTATTTATTCGATTATGTCCAACAAAATTATAGTTTTAAAAGAAAGCAACAAATTGTTTATAAAGAAGCTTACTGCGTAATTTGATTAATATTAATTTTTAGTTTATTAATTGGTACATATTATGGCTATAAAAGAAAGGACTATCGTTAATGAATAATGAATTTATTTTAGAAGTTAAAAATTTAACAAAAATTTATAAAAAATCAAACCAAGGGGTTTTTGATTTAAGTTTTAATGTAAAACGTGGCGAAATTCATGCATTTATTGGTGAAAATGGATCAGGTAAAACAACAACTATTAAATCAATTATTAATGCATACACAAATTACAAAGGATCAATTTTAATTGATGGTTTTGATAATAAAACCCCAAAAAGTCATGAAAAAATTGGTTATGTGCCAGAAATTGCTTTATTTCCTAGTGAATTAACAACTTTTCAATATTTATATTCATTTGCTCGTTTATCAAATTTAAATAAAAAACAAGCTATTGAACGCATTCATAATTTTTTAGAAAAATTTAGAATTAGTGATTTAAAAAATAAAAAACCAATCAATTTTTCATCTGGACAAAAAAAGAAAGTGATTTTAATTCAAGCTTTATTACACGATCCAGAGTTAATTATTTTAGATGAACCAACAGCGAACTTAGACCCATCAGCACGTCATGAATTCAATAATATCTTAAAAGAATTGCACGAACAAAACAAAACCATTTTTATTTGTTCGCATATTTTAAAAGAAATGGATACTTACGTTGATAGTTTGACTTTAATTCACAAAGGAAAGCTAGTATATAGTGGTCATAAATATGATGCATTAGAGAAAATCTACTATGACAGTGTTTTAAAAAATAAATAAGAATATCTTTCATTCTTTAAAAAAAGAACGAAAATTTTAATTATTTAATATTAATAGATATTTAAATTCTTTATAATTATACGAATACAATTAAATTAATTCAAATTAAGGAATTAATACTATGTTTAAAAAAAGAAGTTCAAGTCGTAAATGATTTATAATCTGTACTTCATTATCAATAAGTAGTATTGCTGTAGTTTCATTAAGTGCATGTGCTAACACAAATAATAAAATAGTAAACGCAGGTTTTATTTATAATGGATCAACAACCAACGACGCAATTACTGGTTTTGATGTAAACGATTACATAATTAAAGCGCCAGAAAATGATACTAATTTAAATCAACAAATTTTGAGAAATAATAATTATGAACAAAAACCAATTCTTTGAAATGATTATTTAAAAGAATATGATAGTGTTAAAAAACAACACGATCAACAAATCAAGAATTTTTATGAATATATTTGAATTAATGAAGCATCAAAATATAAAAATTTAAATAAAGTTATTGATATTAATGACCCCTATTTTATAAATTGATTTTTAAAATTAACGCCTAATACATTAAAAAATGATCTTTATAATTTTATTAATAATATTCGTAAAGACAACACTAAACCATCACTTGTTTTTTCATCAAGTGAACCACAAATTAAAGTTTGAAAAGATTTAGGAAATAATCAAAAACAAGTTTTAAATCCCAATCAAGCCATTTTTGAACCACTAACAGAACAAGATATTAAAAATAATATTAATCTTTTAGAAAAGAATAAGGCGTTAAGAGTTAGCATTAGTTTTTGGTATGCTTTAACAAATCAAAGTAGTGCTAATATTTTAATCAATGATCCATTTTATAAAAAACCTTCTGGGATTGCTTCAAATACTAGTGAAAAATATTTTATTAGGATTGAAGCATCACCGATCGCTTTAGATTTTAGCCAAACCGATCGATTAGAACGCGATAAATATAGTGCACAAACCACATCAATTAAAAACACATATAAAATGCGTTATTATTTTAATAATATTCGTGTTGAAAAACAAGTTACAAAGGTTAAAAACAATGCTAAACGTGGAGACCAAAACGCAGAAGAAAATTTTCCAAAAGAATTTTATTTCGGTGCTAATAGTAATGAAAAATTTAGCTTTGGTACACACTCATACACATTAAATAATGAAATCACACAAGCTTCATATGAACAAGATATTTTTAGTTTAGATCATAAAATTAAAAACGAATTAAAAAAATTAAATGAACAACAAATTTTAAAAGATATTGAATATGCATTTACTAGTGGTTATGATGTAGCAATTGATTCCATTGGTAGTATTTTTAACATTTTAAAAGGTGTTGCTAATGATTTAAATTTAAAAGAATTGTTTTTACAATCATCACAAGATTTTAGAAATTTAACTTATAACATTACACAACAGAATAATTTGACTAATTTAATCACTTTAATTACATCAAATCAATCATTAGGGATGGTTATTGATGGTTTTAAACCAATTTTAAAAGAAATTATTTATAATAATCCAAGTATTGACCAATCAGTTAAAAATACAATTTGATCAAAAATTGATTCAATGGATTTTAAAAATAATTTAATTGCTGAAATTGGACAAATTAGAACCTTACTTGATAGTATCTCATTAACTGAAATTAAAACCTATAAACCAATTATTAATAAATTATTAGAATTAATTTCTTTAATTGAAGCACGTTCTAAAAAAGACCCTAAAAATTATGGATTTATTGATGGTTTGGACGAACTATTTTCCTTCTTTTTAAATTTAAAACAAAATGATCTACCAAGTAGTATTAATTTTAAAATTGGTGATCAAAATTATACTTTATATGATTTAATTACTGAAGTTAAAAAAATTGCAAATAACTTAATTCCGCATGAAAACCAATATGACCCTAAAGACCAACAAATTATCAGTACCAATTATTTTTTAACAAAAATTAAAATTTTAGATTTGATTTCTTTAAACAAAAATGACCAACTTGATTATCATAAGGGTGTTGAAATGATTTTTAGTTTATTAAAAAAATTTCAAATAGCAATTCCCGAATTTATTTATAAAATTATTGATGAATTACTAATTCAAAATACTAATTGAAATAAAGAAAATATTAAAAAACTTTTAGATGCTATTTTATATCCAAAAATTACATCTAATGATCCTTCAATTAATGATTTAAAATCATATTTTAAATATGGGATTAGCAAGCCTGAAATCACAAGTAAAGAACTTGAATATGATCAAAACAATTTATTAATTAAGAAACTAAATATTAAATATCGTTATAAAGTTTTAGCTAATGCAGAATTTGATATTAAACCTTTATTTGATTTATTACCACAAAAACCATTAAGTTTTATTGATCTTGGTGGATTATGAGAACAAATCAAAAAAGAATTTCCTTATAAAATTGTTTTAGCAAAAAACGATTATGTTGATCATACAATTAGCATTAGTCAACCACAAGAGTTAACAACTTTAATTTTTAAAGACCGTAGTGATCATGATAAATATAAAATTGGTTATGTTTTTTATCCAACACACACAGTTCAAACCCATATGCCTAATTCTATGAAAGCAATCATTGAAAATATATCATTAAGAAACGATCGTTTATTACCTAATAAATATGTTGCTCAATTATTAAATTGGTTATTTTATAAAAAATGAGTATTCATAAATCCACTAGCGATTTATGAAACTTTTGAAGGTGATAAAAAGATTCCTAATGACAAAAATGTTAAATATTTAATCAAAGATAATTTAAACAAGTATTTAAAAAACTATGATTCAAATACATATTGTGAAGGCTTTGATTTCAAACATTTTTCTAATAATTTAGAAAATAAAGTTGGTAATCAAACAATTCGTAACTTAATTTTAGCTAAAATTAAAACTATTAAAACAGATGGTCAAGAATTATATCAAGACGCATTAGGACGAAAAATCATTGCAACTAGTGCTTATGATCAAATTAATTTAACGCTTCAAGAACTAATTGATTATAAATTGCTTGGATTTGGGAAAAAAGTTGATTTAAAAAAAGATGTTTATTTGAGTGCAGTTGCATTTAATTTTGGTTTAAACACTAACGATAGTGATCAAACAAACGTCTTAAATAATAATGATGAAATTAAATACAATCTAAATATTTTAAAAAAAGTAGTTATCACATTACACTTTACTAAGCCAATGTTAGATTTAAGTGATCCTAATCGCACTAAATTAGTTAATTCTTATACTTTTGTTGTTTAGTTTTGTTCATACATAAATTGATTAATATGAATGTTTTTTGGTGTAATTATAAGAGCATCATTAATCGTCATAATTTCTTTAGTCTTAATTCTGCAAACTATTGATAATAAAATTTTGTATTCAAAATCGTTTGAATCATTGTTATTTTACTTAACTACTTTTTGAATTTTTTTCATCACAATATCTTCTTTTGAAAAATTACTTGGTAATTGAATATTTTCTTTTCCAATATAATTTTTATATAAATCTATTAGCATTTGGAAATTAATGATCATTTTCAAAATTTTCTGCCTTAGAAATCGATTTGTTAAAGCTAAATTCTATTAAATTTTTTATAAAAGGAATTAAAGCAAATATATAATATTAGTTTTCTTTATCTTTCTTTTTTATACAACAAATTGCGATTCTTTGCAAACATCAAATCCCAATGATATTGTTCTATAAAAATCAAAATTATGAGTTAAAACTATTAAATTTGAAATTTTTATTGCATATATATTTTTATAATCAAAAGAATCAGCAATATCATTAATCACAATAAGAGTTTTCTTATTATTTTTTCAATTTTTCTTTATTAAATATTACATTTAATAAATATAAAGACCTTTTTTCTCCTTGACGCAAAAGTATTGTTTTTTTAATTTCGAGCGATTTAAAATTTTTAACACATTATTTTTTTGAATTGAAATTTAATTTTTGGAAAACTTTCTCCAATAAGGATCATTTTCTATAGCATCTCGTAGTGCTATACTCTTAGAACCTTCTAATGATTTTATTATTTGTTTGTAAGCTGAAATATTTTTAAATTCTGATTCAATTTCTTTTATTTTATTTTCAAGTTTTTATACTTTTAATTTCTATATTTTCATTAACAAAAAATTATTAGATTTTAAACTTTTTAATATATTTTTTAATTTTGAAAGGGAAAAACCCTTAGAAGAAATTTATGATTTTGAAAATAAATATCCTTTATCTTTTTTAAAATTGAAGAATCAAAAATATTTGTCTATTTAACTTCTGGAATATATGAATTATTTTTATTATTTATTAATGATTTTAATTTTGATAATAATAAATCATCACCCTTATTAAAAAATGAATTTAATTCTTCTTTTAATTCACAAACCCTTTTTTCTAATGAAATTTTTCAATTTTTAATTTAGATTTTTCTTCTAAATCTTGTTTTAAATCTTCATGTATTAATAAATCTGAAGCATATTTTGATTCATAATAATTTTCAAAACTGTTTAATTACAAACACTTCATCACTTCTTATTTCGCGACCATCTACAGGTATTTCATACATAGGTGTTACAAAAATTTGGTCTTTTATTTCGCTCTGTTTATTTTTTTGTTTTTTTGAAAGTATTTGCTAATGAAGTTTTCATTAATCTATTTTTATCATAAATTGTAATTATATTTGATCTGGTAAAATAAATGTGTGTTCCATTTTATCTATACCAAAACAATTTTCTAATTTACATTTAATTTTATTTAAATTAATAATCTCATTTCTTTAAAAATATATGCTAAATTATATAATTAAAATAAGTACTAATTGTAACGCTATTATTGTTTCAAATATTTTTTATTTTAATGTTCATTTAACCACGGAATTTTTCAAAATATTCGAGTAATTTTTCAGTAGCATTTTCTTTTATTTTAGACCTATTACTATTCTGATTACTTTTTTTAAAAAAAGAGGTAGGAGGCATTAAATTAACAATATCTACTCCATTTTCATTAAATTCATTATTTTCAAATGCTTTTTTCATAAATTCAAATGTTTTTTTGTTATCTAATTTATTTTCATTAATTATTTTTATAAGCTCACTTTCTTTTTTATTTTTAATAAACTTACTCCATTCATTAAAAATATCAATTTCATCCTTATTAGGTAGTTTATTAATTTCATTAACAAATTCAATAATTAAATCTTTCTTTTTTCGCGCTTTTAGACTAGATAAAATATCTCTTTCTAGATCGTGATATTTAACTTCTTTTAGATCTTTTTTGAGCTTTTCATTCATTAACTTAAGAATATAATCAACACCAATATCTTGTTGACTAATTAATTCAATTTTAAAATCAAGATCACTAACAATGCTATCTGTTTCCATACGTTTTTTATCTTGATATTTATCACGCAACCCGATATATATACTTTGATAATCTTGCATTTCTGTACCAATAAGATCATCGTTTTGTTCAAATTCACTAAATTGTGAAAGCAAATTTTTATATTTTAAAATATCACCAAAAAGTTTAATAAAAATTCTTTCCTCTTCTTTTGTTCCATTAAAAGGAATTTTAAAGTTACTTTTTAATTCTTCTACTAAGTTTCGATAACCTTGTATATATTGATTATCTTCATTATAATATCCTTCATAATATTCTTTAAATGATCTTAAAATAGCGATCGAAGAATTAATATTGCTCTCTGATGAAAATAATCTTAAAGCTTCATTCACTTCATCTTCTAAATTTATGAAAAAGACAATATTACCATTTGATTTAACACCATTAAGAATTCGATTGGTTCGCGACATTGCTTGAATTAAACTATGATATTTTAGTTTTTTGTCCAATCATAATGTATTTAAAGTTGTTGCATCAAAACCTGTTAAAAACATATTAACAACGATTGCTATATCTAAGCTTCGATCCTTTAATCTCAAGCTAAAGTCTTTATAGTAATTATTAAAATTAGCATTATCTGTTGAGTATGATGTCCCAAACATTTCATTATAATCTTTAATCGCTTCATCAAGAAAATTACGTGAATCTAAATCAAGTTGATTAGTGTTTTCGTTATTCTCATCTAATAGTTCAAAATTAGAAAGTTCATTATCATTACTTTCTTGTTCGCTTGGTAAATAACTATAAATTAATCCAATTTTTAATTTTTCTTCTTGAGGAAATTTTTGTTGTTGTTTTTTAAATTCTGAATAATATATTTTAGCTGCATTAATAGAAGAGCAAGCTAGAATAGAATTAAATCCATTTAGTGTTGTTAATACTTTATTTTCGCTTAATTTATTTCTGCTAGTAATAACTTCATTTATATTAGCAATCTTATTATGTTCAAAAAATTCTTCATTTCTTTTGGTTAAACGATTATAGTTTTTTAAAATAAAATCAACAATTTCAGAAATACGAATCGGATTTTCCAAAGCTTCTTTTTTATCTATTCCAGTTGATGATGTTTCATCGTCAATGTCATCTTTTTCGCTAAGTGTTTTATAATACTCCGTTCTAAAACCTAAAACATTACCATCACGAATAGCTTTATCAATTGTATATTTATGTAAACAAGCTCCAAAAAGATGCTCTGTTGTAAAGAAAATATTTTTATTTTTGACATTACTATTTTCTTCTAAAATAGGTGTGCCTGTAAACCCAAAAATCATATATTTTTTAAAAGATTTTTTAGTAATTTTTTTATGTAAATCACCAAATTGAGAACGATGACATTCATCAAAAACAAGAACAACATTTTTAGAATAAATAGGATGTTTTGGATTTTTACTAATGAATATGCCAAGTTTTTGAATGGTTGTAATAATAATTTTATTCTCTTGATTTCCAATTTGCTTAGCTAGTTCATTAACATTTGTATTAGCACTAACACATCCTTTAGAATACTTTTCATATTCTTTTGTTGTTTGATAGTCTAAATCTTTTCGATCAACAACAAATAGAACCTTATCCACACCTTCAATTTCTTTTGCTAAAGCGGCAGTTTTAAATGATGTAAGAGTTTTTCCGCTTCCTGTTGTGTGTCAAATATAACCACCAGCGCCTGTAGTTCCTAATAATTTTTTATCATTTAAAGAAATCTTAATTCGATTAATAATTCTTTCAGTTGCAACAATTTGGTATGGTCTTAAAACCATTAACGTATTATCGCTTGTAAAAACACAATATTTTGTCAAAATATTTAAAATAGTATGTTTAGCAAAAAAGGTCTGACAAAAATCGATTAAATCAAGAATTTGATTATTTTTTGAATCAGCTCAGTATGATGTAAATTCAAAAGAATTACTTGTTTTTTTAGAGTTTGTATTATTTCTTTCTTTTATAGAAGTTTCTCTAGTTGTATTTGAATAATATTTAGTTTGTGTACCATTAGAAATAACATAAATTTGCGTGTAAAGATATAAATCTGTAAACGAATGATTTGCATATCTTTTAATTTGATTAAAAGCTTCTTTAAGATTAGTTCCTCGTCTTTTTAGTTCAATATGTACTAATGGAAGTCCATTAATCAAAATAGACACATCATATCGTGTTTTTTGTTGATTATCTAAATTGTTATTTTGATATTGATTAATAACTTGAATAGAATTATTATGAATATTATTTTTATCAATTATCTTTATATTTTTGGTGATACTATCTTTATCTTTTTTTAAAGGGTAGCTATAATCTTCATGAATTTTTTTTGATCTTGCTTCAATTCCATCATTAGGATTTAATAAATAAGTACTTAAAAAAGATTCTCATTCATTATTAGTAAATTGATAATTATTAAGTTTTTCGATTTGTTTTCTTAAATTATTTTTTAAATCATTATTATTTTTAATAGGTAAGTATTCATAACCTTGTGCAATTAATAATTTAATAAATGTTTCTTCTAATTCAGCTTCACTTTCAAATTTATTCGAATGAACTTTAATTGATTTAAATTCAGCAACAACCGTTGAATTTTCATGTTCTGCTAATAGTACCTTATTTTCCATAATATAAAAACAAACTCCTTTTAATATTTTTTAAAATCTAATAATTTATTTCGATAGTATTCATATTGTTTTTTGCGTTGTTTGATTTCAAAAGGTAATCCTACGCCAATATCTTTTGTATATGCTTCTAATTTATCTAGGATTTCAACAATTTTATTTTGGATTGAAATGTGAGGGATAGGAATTAATAATTCAATAATCTCTATCATGTTTGGATGTTTTACAGATGCACCACGATAATTTTCTTCAATAAGCATTTTATTTGCTATCAAAAAATAGTAAATAAATTTTAAATTACATTCTTTTTTGTTTTTTTGTGAAAAAATTATATTTAAACTATCTATGAAATAACCATTATAGTATTTTATTATTGGAGAACCACCAGATGGCAAAGCAATTATTTCGCCATAATTAATATTATTATCATTTTCATTATATTTTATATATCCATCATACAATCCTGTTGAAAGAAGTTTAACATTACCAAAATTACACTTTTCATATCGTTTTAATTCGTTTGCAGATATATGCTTAAATGACAATATTTCATTTTGTTTTTCTTTTGGAACTCCTTTAAATTTTTTGTCAAAATTAACTATTTCTCAAAGTTTTTTATATTTAACATTGTTTTGAACTAATTTTTCATATATATTCTTTAATGTTCAAATGTAATCCCTACTTAGCTCTCTCTCTCTCGTGCTATATTATCAAAGTCTAATAATTTATTACGATAATATTCGTATTGTTTTTTACGTTGTTCGATTTCAAGAGGAAGTCCAGTATTAATATCTTTCGTATATGTTTCCAATTTATCTAAAATCTCAACAATTTTATTTTGGATTGAAATGGGCGGAATAGGGATTATGATTTCTTGCATAACATTACTCATTAATTTTGGATTTCCTGATGCTTGATTTACATGTTTTTTAGTAATTTTTCTCAAAATAAAGCTCAAATATTTTGTGTTTAAATTAGAATTAATGAACTTGATCTAGGTAATTATCAAGATAATACAATCGATGTGTTCGGTGATGCTTATGAATACTTAATGAGTATGTATGCTGCAAATGCAGGTAAATCAGGGGGAGAATTTTTCACCCCTCAAGAAGTTAGTGAACTATTAGTAGAATTAACATTAATTGATTTTAATAATGAAAATAAAGATGTTAGAAGAAAAATTGGAAAAGTTTATGATCCATGTTGTGGTTCTGGATCATTACTTTTAAAGTATGCAAAATTAAATGAAGGAGTTAAATTTTATGGTCAAGAAATTAATCTTACTACGTATAATTTAGCAAGAATTAATATGTTTTTGCACAATATAGGTTATGATAAATTTGATATCAAATTAGGTGATACATTACTAGATCCTAAACATAATGATGATAAACCTTTTGATGCAATTGTTTCAAATCCTCCATATTCAACAAAATGGGAGGGAAAATCAAATCCTTTATTAGCTAACGATGAGCGATTTCATGTTACTCAATTAGCACCTAAAGGAAAAGCTGATTTTGCTTTTGTATTGCATATACTTCATAATTTATCTTCTAGTGGAACAGCAGCTATAGTTATGTTTCCAGGAACTTTATATCGAGATCATGCAGAACAAGATATTAGAAAATATTTAGTTGATAATGTTAATGTTGTAGATAGTGTGATTCAATTACCAGATAATCTGTTTTTTGGAACAAGTATTTCAACATGTATTATAGTTTTAAGAAAAAACAAAAACAACAATGATAATGCTAATGGTATCTTGTTTGTTGATGCATCAAAAGAATTTGTTAAATCTGGTATCAAAAACAAATTAACCAATGCTAATATTAAAAAAATAGTTGATACGATTCGTTTCAAAAAAGAAGTAACTTATTTTTCAAAACTTGTATCACGAGAAGAAGTTAAAAATAAAAACTATAATTTATCAGTTAACACATATGTGGAAAAAGAAGACACGTCAGAAAAAATTGATATTAAATTATTAAATATGCAAATTAAAGAAATTGTGGCTAAAATCGAAAAGTTAAGAAAAGAAATTGATGAAATTGTTTTAGAATTAGAAGAATAAATTATGAATAAAATTGAAAAATTAATTAATGAGTTCTGCCCTAATGGAGTGGAGTTTAAAAAATTAAAAAATATAATTACAGTGGCTCCTAAATCACCTTTTGGAGTTACAAAACTTTTAAAAATGGAAAAGGGAAATTATTTAACAATAACATCAGGGAAGAAATCATTTTATGTTGACAATTTTTTAGTTGATGGAGAATATATATTTGTTAATGATGGCGGTCAAGCAGATATAAAATATAATTTTGGAAAAACAATGTATTCTGATCATATATTCGCATTCAAAGTAAATGAATATAACACAAAATATCTTTACTTCTATCTATTAAATATTTCTAATTTTATTAATAAAAAATTGTTTATAGGTAGTACATTAAAAAATTTAAATAAAAAAGAATTTTTAAATCTTGCAATCCCTATTCCGCCCATTTCAATCCAAAATAAAATTGTTGAAATATTAGACAAGTATACAGAATTAGAAACAGAATTAGAAACAGAATTAGAAACAGAATTAGAACTTAGAAATAAGCAGTATATATATTATCGCAATGAATTACTAAACTTTAATAAAAATCAAACATTATTAAAGAAAATAATGGACAGTGATGATATAAAATCTATTGATCATAAAATTGAGTTTAAAAAGATTGAATATGTGTGTGAAATAAAAAGAGGTCAAGTATACTCTAAGGAATTTATTAATTCTAATAAAGGAAATTATCCAGTATATTCATCACAAAGTTTAAATGATGGTGTTTTAGGAAATATTAATAAATATGATTTTGATGGTGAATATGTTACTTGAACTACAGATGGTGCATATGCGGGAACTGTTTTCTATAGAAAAGGCAAATTTTCAATAACAAATGTGTGTGGAATATTAAAGGTGTTTGATAATTCTAATTAACAAACTTAAAAATATAAATTTATAAAGGGTTTATAAATATGGATAATAAAAAAGAAATTGAACGAAACAATTTACATGCAACAATTTGAAAAATTGCTGATGAGCTCCGTGGCGCAATTGATGGATGAGATTTTAAACAATATGTTTTAGGAATATTATTTTATCGATATATATCAGAAAACTTAACTAAATATATTAACGATAATGAGCATAAAATAGGTGATCATGATTTTAACTATGAAACATGTAATGATGATGATGTAGATGAAGAAATGAAAATAACCTTAATTAAAGAAAAAGGTTTTTATATTAAGCCGTCATTTTTGTTTGCTAATATTGTTAAAAATGCTGAAAAAAATGAAAATTTAAATGAAACTTTGGAAACTGTTTTTAACAATATTGAAGGATCATCCTCTGGTTATGATTCTGAAAAAAATTTAAAAGGGTTATTTAATGATATTGATGTTAATAATAGTCGTTTAGGAAGTACTACACAAGAAAGAAATAAAAGACTAGCAAGAATTTTAATTAGAATTATATATAAAAATATGGATTTATTAATTTTAAAACCATATATAAATAAAAAAGAGATTCCTAATTAACTTAGTAATCTCTATCATTTAATTAAATACTTTTTAATTAATGTTGGTGACTGTGATGATGATGGTGTTCATGTTCGTGACCACCACAGCAATCATCTTTAGTTCCACCACAACATTCTTCTTGGGTTTCTGATGTTTTTGTTTCCGAGTCACAGCAAACTTCATGTTCATGTTCGTGACCACCACAACAATCATCTTTAGCTCCGCCACAGCATTCTTCTTCAACTTTTACTTCTGAATTACAACAAGCTTCATTTTCTTCATCGCTACAGCATTCATCTTCACAACAGCAATCTTCTTCATAATCATCATCTTCACTAAAATGAATATCTAAGAAAACTTCTGATAAATCTAATACTGTATCATTAGAAATTAAAAAAGCATCAATTTTTGCTTGTAACTCTTCTTTTTTAAGATCAAATAAAATGTTTGTTGATTCAAAATCAGCATAATTAATATACAACTCTGATCCTAGATCGCTTGTTTTATAAGCTTCATCTCCACCAAGTTCTAAATATGAATCAATATCTTCTGGAAGAATATTAATTGTACGTGCGTTGTCTAAATTAATGTAAGAAACACCTGTTTTAATGTATTTAGCCATAAATATACTCCTTAATTATTAAATATTATTAGGTTTCACCTTATTATTTTATACCAAATATTTCATTCTTATATTTATGATTCAAAGAAGATTATTTTTAATAAATAACCTAAGGTATTTAAATTATATATGTTTTTTATATTATATATTAAATTGTTATCATTTAAAATGATATAAATAAAATACAATTTTTATTATTAAAAACAATAACTATTAGGTATAAATATGGACAAAATTATCATTAAAGGCGCTAGAGAAAATAATTTAAAAAATATTGATCTAGAAATTCCTAAAAATAAACTAGTTGTTATTACAGGTGTTTCAGGATCAGGTAAATCATCGCTTGCTTTTGATACGATTTTTGCTGAAGGAAAACGTCGTTATTTTGAATCACTTTCAAGTTATGCCCGCCAGTTTTTAGGTGGAAATGATAAAGCTGATGTTGAAAGTATTGAAGGTTTATCACCAACCATTGCTGTTGATCAAAAATCAACAAATCAAAATCCAAGATCAATTGTTGGGACAATTACAGAAATCTATGATTATTTACGAGTTTTATTTGCTCGTGTTGGAACACCTTTTTGTCCAAATGGGCATGGTCAAATTAAATCACAAACTCCAAAACAAATTGCTGATTTCTTATTTAGCTTATCACCTAAAAGTAAAATACAAATTCTTGCACCAATTGAAATTAAAAAAGGTTATAAAATTAATGATGTTTTAAATAATTTAAGAAATCAAGGTTATTTAAGAGTTTTAGTTAATAATGAAGTTTATCAATTAGATGAAAATTTGCCTCAATTTTTAGATAACAAAAAAACAGATGTTGCAATCATTGTTGATCGTTTAATTTTAAATATTGATCACCAAACAAAAACACGAGCACTAGATGCTATTGAATTTGCTTTAAATTATAGTGGGGGAGAAATTGCATTTAAGGTTAATGATGATATTCATTACTTTACACAAAACGATGTTTGTCAAGTTTGTGGTTTTAAAATTAAAGAAATTGAACCAACATTATTTTCATTTAATTCACCAATTGGTGCTTGTGAACAGTGTAAAGGGCTAGGATATAATTATGTTCCTGATGAGCGTAAAATGATCCCTAATCCAAATTTATCAATTAACGAAGGCGGTTTAGATTATTTTAAAAACACTGTTAATACAACTAATCTTGATTGACAACGTTTTAATTCAATTATTAAACACTATAAAATTGATAAAACTAAACCTTTAAAAGAATTAGATCGTAAAGAAATAGATTTATTACTATATGGATCAGATGAAGCAATTGAGATTGATATAACTTCTGCAAATAATAAAAAGTATTCATCAATAGATTATGTTGAGGGGGTTTTAGAATTAGTTAATCGTCGTTATCAAGAGACATCAAGTGAATTAGCCCGTGAACATTACAATAAATACATGAGTGAAAAAGTTTGTAAATCATGTAAAGGCAAAAAACTATCTTCACAAGCTTTATCGGTTTTAATTAATAAAATTAACATTATTGATTTTATTGAAAAAAACATTGATGAGGCGATTGATTTTTTATTACACTTAGATTTGAATGAAGCACAAACAAAAATTGCCAATCCAATTTTAAAAGAAGTTTTAGATCGTTTAGGATTTTTAAAAAATGTTGGTTTAGAATATTTAACTTTAGCTCGTCCTGCATCAAGTTTATCAGGGGGCGAAGCACAACGGATTCGTTTAGCCACTCAAATCGGCTCTAAACTAACAGGTATTTTATATGTACTTGATGAACCATCAATTGGTTTGCATCAACGCGATAACGATAAATTAATTAATACATTAAAAGAAATGCGTGATTTAGGTAATACAGTTATAGTTGTTGAACATGATGAAGAAACAATGCTAGCAGCTGATTATTTAATAGATATTGGTCCTCAAGCTGGAGTTAATGGTGGTTATGTAATAGCAGCTGGAACACCACAAGAAGTAATGCAAAATCCTAATTCACTAACAGGACAATATTTATCAAAACAAAAAGATATTTTAGTTCCTAAAACACGAAGAAGTGGTAATGGTCATAAAGTTATTTTAAAAGGTGCAAAACATAATAATTTAAAAAATGTTGATTTAACAATTCCTTTAGGTAAATTCATTTGTGTTACTGGAGTTTCAGGATCTGGTAAATCATCACTAATTTTAGAAACATTAGTTAAAGCTATTGAATACACTAATTTTAATCCTTTTGTAATTCCAGGCGAGTATAAAGATTTAATTGGCGCATCGAATGTTGATAAAATCGTTGTCGTTAATCAAGATGCAATTGGTAGAACTACGAGATCAAATCCAGCTACTTATGTTGGGGTATTTGATGATATTAGAACAGTATTTGAAAATACAATTGAAGCTAAAGCACGTGGCTATAGTAAAAGTCGTTTTTCTTTTAATATTAAAGGAGGCCGTTGTGAACGTTGTTGGGGGGATGGTACGATTCGCATTGAGATGCACTTTTTACCAGATGTTTATATAAGTTGTGAAGAATGTCATGGAAAACGTTATAACGATGAAACACTTCAAGTTAAATTTAAAGGTAAATCAATTTATGATGTACTAAAAATGCCAATCGATGAAGCTTTAGTATTTTTTGAAAATTATCCTGGTATTCATCGTAAACTACAATTATTAGTTGATGTTGGTTTAGGATATTTAGAGTTAGGAGCCTCTTCAACTTCATTATCAGGGGGCGAAGCACAACGTATTAAGTTAGCTAAGTTTTTACAACGTAAGCCAACAGGAAAAACATTATTTGTTTTAGATGAACCAACAACAGGACTGCATATTGATGATGTAGCTAAATTAATTAAAATTTTAGATAAAATTGTTGATGGAGGAGACACTGTTTTAGTTATAGAACACAATCTTGATTTAATTAAGGTTGCAGATTATATTATTGATATTGGCCCTGAAGGTGGTAATAAAGGTGGTAAAATTATAGCTACTGGTACTCCAGAGCAATTACTAAGTAAAAAGGACATATCTTATACTGCTCAATATTTAGAAAAGTATTTAAAAAAGAACTAAATTTATGAAACATAAGACAAAAAAAATAACGCTTTTAATAGCAGGAATTACTTTAACTTCATTATGTACAATTTTTGCTATTACAGCTTGTAGTAAGCAAAAATCACAACCAAATCCAAAAATAAAACCCAATAAAATTATTGAGAAAATTGATCAAGCATTTTTTAATGAATTTAAAACAAAAATTGAACAAAAACGCACACTTCCAAATATTAAAATCACTTCAACCTTTAAAATTCCTTTTGAGAAAAACGAAAACACTTTAAAATCCCCACTTTTTAAAATTGGTGAGAAATCGGTTTTTGATTTAAAACAAAATGAAATTCCAATAACATGAGTTCAAGATTTAAAAGATTATTTTTTATCGCAAAAAACCATTTTAACTTATTATTCATTAGCAAATTTAAAACTAACAGGCAATGATGCTAAAGATGCATATTTTTTAGAATTTATTCAATATATTCAAAATATGCAACAAAAAGGAATTATATCAGAAGATTTTTATCAACAATTATGATATTTAATTAGTGAAATTAGTGACTATGATATGCAAAATGGTATTTTACGTTCAGTATATCGTATCGCTAATCCTAAACTTGCAATCAAGGATTTTTACCTTGATGGTTCGCTTTATGGATTTAAAAAAGAAAAAAGTAAATACATGAATTTTACAAGTTTGTTTCAATGACCGAATGCAGAAGAAAAAGCAACTTTTGATGTTGTTTTTAAAAATAAAAACAGCGCTCAGTCTTATACAAAAAAGATTGAACTGATTTATTCTAAAGAAAAAAAATTTATTTTAGATTCATTAATTAATTATAGTGAGTTTACTCCAGGTGAATATGAATTAGTATCAATTAAAAAACATGATGATATGAATGCCAAGAATTTGATTAATCCCAACAACCCTAATATTGCAAAAATTTTTAAAATTAAAGTTTTTAAAGAAAACGAAAAATTTAAACCAATAACCTTAACGTCAATTAATCAACAAGAAGCGGATGAATATGATCGACAAAGAAATCAAATTATTCATAAAAATAATTCAGAAATTGGGATATTAGATGATTCAAATAAAATTAAAGAGTTAGGAACTTTTTTATATTTTAAAAAACCTTTATCTGAAATTACAATCAACGATTTTGATCGTTATTTTAGAACTTATTTTATTTGTCCAGAGCAAGATTTTAATGATTTTAGTCGTCAATATAAAATTACTAAAATTGATAAACAAAAACAAATAATAGAACTAAGTATATTACATATTAATAATAAAACAAATGAAATTTATAGTTCACCAATTAATTTTAAGTTTTATTACAAAAAAATATATGATATTAACAAAAACACTGATGCACGATTAGATTTAAGTTTTGATGAATCTAAAAAAGAACAAAAACAAAAACTACAAGAGTTAGTTAATAAATTAAATTTTGATAAACTTACTTATAATGATTTAAGTGAATTAGCTGTTGTGATGTTTGAGGATGTGGATTTAGAAAACACTAAAATTTATGTTGAAATGATTAAAAATAAAGATCGTTCAATTACTTTAAAAGCTTTTGTTGATAAAGCTTTTAAAAATGGAAAATTAAAGGTAAGTAATAAACCAGATATTTTAATAAAAGAGTTTAAAATAAACTATTTTATGCCTAATTACTTTAAATAATAATAATTACTTAATGGTATAATAGTATGATTAAAAATCAAAAAACAAGAAATGATGGTATAAAAATGAAAGATATTGATCCAAGAATAAAAGAGGTTTTGATCACTGAAGAACAAATTGATCAAAAAATCACTGAAGCAGCTAATTGAATCAATAAGGAATATGAAGGTAAAGAACCAATTATAATTGGTATTTTAAAAGGATGCATTCCATTTATTGGCAAATTATTACCAAAAATTAAAATTGACATGAAACTAGATTTTTTAGCAATTAGTAGTTTTAAGGGAGCAACTAGTGCTCAAACAGAACCAGAAATTATTACTGATCTTAAATTTGAAGTTAAAGATCGTGATCTAATTTTAGTAGAAGATATTGTTGATACAGGACGCACAATTAAAAAGGTTTATGATTTACTTAAAATTCGAGGCGCTCGTTCAATTAAATTAGTTACCTTGGTTGATAAAAAAGACGGCCGATTAGTAGATTTACAAGCCGATTTTGTATGTTGTGATATTCCATTAGTCTTTATTGTTGGTTTTGGTTTAGATTATAAAGAAATTATGCGTAATTTACCATATATTGGTGTTTTAAAAGAAGAAGTTTATCAAAATGATTTAAATAATAAAAACGAAGGGGATGGAGAGTAATTAGATGTATTTTTTAAAAAAAATAGTAAATTTATTTAGTTCAAAAATTGAATCAGAAGATAATAATGTTAAAAAAGACGACTTAACTCAACCACGTAAACAATCGCCAGAAGCGCGCAAACGAAGAAATCGAAGAATTATATTTTGATTAATTATTTTATTAATTATAGGAACAATTATTGGAGTTATTATTTATTTTTCTGTTCGTAAAGAATATGATAACGTAATTGTTAAAAGTGCTCAAACAGAAGTTGTTAATAACAAAAAAGTTTTATATTTAAATACTATTAGGCCTAATAGCACTCAAATAACACGTTATACAATTGATGAAGATCAACTACTTACTGCACGTGTTAATATTTTAAATAATACTAATTTTCAAATAATTTCTAATGCATCAAGTTTAGGGCTGTCAAGAATCTCATTTAATATTGTGCGTGAAGGTGTTGAAAAGTTTAAACTTGGTGAAACAAATATCTATGCACCAATTTCTGGGAATACTAATAATCAATGAAATTGGTTAACATCTATTATTACTCAAAATGCAGGAATTCCATCTTCTGGCTTTAATCCACAAGTTATTATTTCTCCATTAATTTCAATTATTTTCTTCATAATTTTCTTATACATTATTTTACGTGTTTCTAAAGCACAAAGCGACTCTTTATTAGGAACTAATAAGGCGAATGCTAAACTAACAAAATCTGGTGTTCGCTTTAGTGATGTTGCTGGAATTGCTGAGGTTAAAGAAGAATTAATTGAAATTGTTGATTTCTTAAAAGAACCTAAAAAATATGTTGCTGCTGGTGCTAGAATCCCAAAAGGTGTAATGTTATATGGACCTCCAGGAACAGGAAAAACATTAATTGCTAAAGCTGTAGCTGGTGAAGCTAATGTTCCATTCTTTCAAACAACGGGTTCATCTTTTGAAGATACTTTTGTTGGAGTTGGTGCACGTCGTGTGAGAGAATTATTTGAAAAAGCACGTAAGAGTGCTCCCGCCATTATTTTTATTGATGAAATTGACTCAGTAGCTAAAAAACGTGGTAATTCATTAACTGCTGTACAAGACCAAACAATTAACCAATTATTATCAGAATTAGATGGTTTTGATACTTCAAGTGGTGTAATTGTTATGGCTGCGACAAATAGATTAGACACATTAGATGACGCAATTTTACGTCCTGGACGTTTTGACCGACAAATTAGTGTTAACTTACCAGATATTTTAGAACGTGAACAAATTTTAAGAATTCACTCACGTAATAAAAACTTATCTGCGAAAGTTAGTTTAGAAGATATTGCACGTCGTACTGCTGGATTTAGTGGTGCACAATTAGAAAATGTTTTAAATGAAGCCGCATTACTATCAGTTAGAGATAAAGCAACATCAATTCATATGAATCATTTAGATGAAGCGATTGATCGTGTTATTGCAGGACCTTCACGTCCTAATAAAGTTATTTCTGAACGTGAACGTGAACAAGTTTCATACCATGAAGCTGGACATGCATTAATTGGTTTATATTCACCAGGTGCTGATGTTGTTCAGAAAATTACTATTGTTGCTCGTGGTCGAGCTGCTGGTTATACACTACAAACTCCTGAAAGAAATGAAAATATTTTACAAAATAAAACTGAATTAATTAGTCGAGTGCGTACTGCATTAGGTGGTCGAGCTGCAGAAGAGTTAATTTATGGACCTAATGAAATTACAACAGGTGCAGCAAATGACTTTTATAAAATTACAAACATCGTAAGAGCAATGGTAGCTTCTTTTGGAATGACAGATGTGGGTTTAACGCAATATATTGCTACTGAAGGTGTTGATAACCCTTATCGAAATAGTTATTCAGAACAAACAGCATTAGCAATTGATATTGAAATTGAAAAAATTATTCAACGTGAATATAAAATTGTTAAAGAAATGATTAATGAACATCGTGAAGAATTGGAATTAATCGTTCAAACATTATTAGAATTAGAAACAATTTTAAAGCCACAAATTGATTATATTCACCAATACAAACAATTACCACCAGAGGTAATTGCTAATAAAAACAAACGTGAAGCTTCTCAAAAACAAGCAAATAGTAGTGTAGAAGAAGCAAAAGTTGTTGACGATGAAGAATCAATAAAAGATAAAGAAAAAGATCAAAAATCTAACTAAATTATTAAATAAAATGCTTGCTAACCTTTTTGTTTGGTTAAATAGCATTTTATTTTATTAAAATATATGTTTATATAGGTTGTTAAGCAAACTTAAAGAGGAAGAGTTATATGTTTGATATTAATTTAATACGAAAAGATATTGCAACTACTAAAGAAAAGATGTTAAATAAAAAGGTGCCAAGCAATTTGTTTGATCAAATTTTTGATTTAGATGTTTTAGTACGAAGTTTAATGCAACAAGAACAAAATCTTAATGCTAAGAAAAATCAATTATCAAAAGAAATTGGTATTTTAGCTAAAAACAAAGATCCTAAATTACAACAAACATTAGATTTAGTTAATAATATTAAAAACGAATTGCAAGATATTTCATTAACATTATCAAACAAACAAGATGAATTAAATAAATTATTATTAGTAATTCCTAATATGCCAGATGATTCAGTGCCCATTGGCAATGATGAAAATGACAACGTCGAAATTAAAAAAGTTTTTAAACCAAAAAAATTTGATTTTTTACCCCTTGCGCATTGAGATTTAGCAGTAAAAAACAAGTTAATTGATTTTGATAAATCAACAAAAATTACTGGTAGTCGTTTTATTATTTATACTAATTTTGGTGCACGTTTATATCGTGCTTTACAACAATTTTGTTTAGATATGAATGTAAAAGCAGGTTTTAGTGAAATTTGAGCACCTGTTATTGTTAATCAAGAATCTTTAATTGGTTCTGGAAACTTACCTAAATTTGCAGATGATTTATTCAAATTAGAAAATTCAAATTATTATTTATCACCAACTGCTGAAGTGCAATTAACAAATTTACATCGTAATGAAATTTTAAAAGCTAGTGATTTACCTTTATACTATACAGCTCTAACACCTTGTTTTCGTAGTGAAGCAGGATCTGCAGGACGCGATGTTAGAGGTGTAATTCGTCAACACCAATTCCATAAAGTAGAATTAGTAAAATTATGTAAACCAGAAGATAGTTTTAAAGAATTAGAATCAATGACAAGACAGGCTGAAAGTATTTTAGAAGCTTTAGAATTACCTTATAGAAGAATCGTTTTATGCACAGGCGATTTAGGTTTTAGTTCAGCTAAAACATATGATTTAGAAGTTTGATTACCATCATATAACGCTTATAAAGAAATTTCAAGTTGTTCAAATTGCACTAATTTCCAAGCGCGTCGTGCAAAAATTCGTTATAAAGAAACAATTGATGCAACAACCGAATTAGTTCATACATTAAACGGATCATCATTAGCAATTGATCGATTATGGGCTGCAATTGTTGAAAATTATCAACAAGAAGATGGTAGTATCAACATTCCTAAAGTATTAAAAAAATACATCTATTAATAAATAAAATAAGAAGTTAACTTTAGTCATAAAGCTAGCTTCTTATTTTTAATAAATACTGCTTGAAATTTTATACCTTTATTGATTGATATATCATTAATTACTATATGAAATATTTATTGGTTTTTAAATCAAAATTATTATTTTAATTTAAATAATTAAAAAATAAATTAAACTCTAAAAAAAGAGTTTTTTCTTTGCTTTTACTATTAAAATTTAAGCTATTTTTCATATAAAAAAAACTTAAAAACAAAGCAAATTTTTACTTTAAAATCAAATTTAAAAAAAATAGTTGTTTTTAATAATTTTATTAGTGTTTTTTATGTTATATTTTATTTGTTTTCAATTTTGAAATATCATGAGTTTACTCATGTTTTATTTTTTTATTTATGGAGGATATATATGGAAAAAACACTCCTACATCTTAGAGATATTACAAAAATCTATGATGATGGATTTGCTGCTGTAAACAAATTTGATTTAAAAATAAAAAAAGGTGAATTTGTCACTTTATTAGGACCAAGTGGTTGTGGTAAGACAACAATGTTAAAAATTATTGCTGGATTTGAACAACCTACTAATGGAAAAATTTTATATAATGGAATTGATATTAAGGATATGCCAATTCGACTAAGACCAACATCAACGGTGTTTCAAGACTATGCGCTATTCCCTAATATGACTGTTAAACAAAACATAAAATATGGTTTAAAACTAATGCGTAAACCAAAAGATAATGTTGATCAAAGTATTTATTTGCAAGCTGATAAAGTTTATAATTCAGCTTCTAAAAAAGCAAATGAAAAAATTAAAGAATTAAAAAAACAAAGACGCGGGTTATTGGCTGAAATCAAAAAAATGGATCTTAAATACCAAAAGAATAAGAACATTTTTGAAATAAAAGAAATGCGAAAAAACCAATATCTTGGCACACTTGATGAACTTTATCAAAAACAAGGTATTAATAAAAATGGAAAACCAGGTTTTTTAAATTATTTTAAAAGTTGATTTAGTCATGAAAAATTGAATTTAAACGATCCAATTGATAGAGAAATTTTTAATTTAAAAAAAGCATATAAAGAAAAAAGTGGATTAGATAAACGATATGATAAGATTACTTACAAATATAATGATCTTGATTATTGAGAATCATATTGAGCAACTTATCCACAATTAAAAAAAGAACAATTTGAAAATAAAAATATTACACGATTATTAACTAAAGAAGAAGTCGAAAAAGAAGCAAATCGTGTAATTAATTTAGTTGGTTTAAGTGCACGTAAGGATTCGTATCCAAGTGATTTATCGGGTGGTATGCAACAACGTGTTGCACTAGCACGTTCACTAGTAATACAGCCTGAAATTATTTTATTAGATGAACCATTAAGTGCACTAGATGCAAAAGTACGTAAACAATTACAAGATGAATTAAAAAAACTACATAAAAATTTAGGAATCACCTTTATTTTAGTAACTCATGATCAAGAAGAGGCTTTAAGTTTATCAGATAAAGTTGTGGTTATGTCAAATGGTCAAATCGAACAAGTCGGTAAACCAAGTGATATTTATGATTCACCAAATTCATTGTGAGTAGCTAATTTTATTGGTAAAACTAATATTTTTGAAGGTCATTATATTGCTAAAGGTGAAGTTGAATTTGATGGTATTACTTCTAAAACAGATGTGATTAATGGTTTTAGCGAAAATGAAGCGTGTTATATTATGATTCGCCCAGAAGACTTTGATGTTGTTAAAAAAGACGAAGGATCAATTAATGCTAGAGTTGAATCAGTATTATATAAAGGGTTAATGTGAGATATTAAGTGTAAATATAATGACATGATTATTAGTGTTGAAGGTGTTAATAAAGTTAATGAAGGTGATGAAATTGGTTTAGATTGAGATGACATTGATGTGCATGTAATTAAAAAGGATTATTTAAATAATGAACAAGCAATTTAATTTCAATTTTGCACCATCTAAATTATCAGATATTAACAAAAAAAACGAAACAGTATTTTTTTTAAAAGAAGTTAAAGTAATTAAAAAAAACAATCGTAAGCATTATAAACAAACTCTTTTTGATAAATTAAAAATGAATAAGGCACTAATATTAACAATTCCTTATTTTTTAGTAACTATTTTTTTATTGATAATACCATTGGTTAGTATTATTGTTAAAACTTTTATTAACAATACTGATTCAACTGGTGTAACAACAAACATCATTGATAATTGGTCAGTAATTACGCCAACTATTGGAATGAAAATTTTTAATTCGTTATGAATCGCTGCAGTTGCTACAATTTTTTGTTTAATTATTGGTTATCCATTTGCGTATTTTTTAAGTATTGGTAAATCAAAATTTTTAAAAGCAATTGCAATTGCACTAATTACTTCACCAATTTGGATGAGTATGTTAGTAAAACTAATTGGTATTAAAACCTTTTTTGATGTAGTAAATGGAGAAATTAATAGTACACATGGGCACATTTTTACTATTTTAGGTTTAGTTTATATTAATTTGCCATTAATGATTTTGCCTATTTATACATCTTTGTCAACAATGCCTAAAAACCTAGTTAATGCTAGTTATGATTTAGGAAGAGGTTTTTTTTACACCTTCTTTCATATTGTAATTCCTTACACTAAAAATGCTTTAATTTCAGGAGTTTGGATTGTTTATTTAGCAGCATTTACATCAGTTGTGGTTTCAGGTTTTTTAAATAATGATAACGCTGGAGGACTAATTGGTGGAGAAATCTTTGCTCAAGGACAAGACGGTATTTCAAGTGGAGTTCAACTATCACGGTCATCAACAATTACTTTAGTAATTAGTTTAATTTTATTAGGGATTTATCTTATTATTGTTATTATTCCAAAAATAGTCCAATTAATTTATTACAAACGAAAAAATCTAAAAAAAGGAGTAAAGAATAATGAAGCAGATTAATTGATTGTCTTGATTGCGTAATTTTTATATTTGAATTATTTTAGCAATCATTTATATTCCTTTAATTATCATTGTTTTATTATCATTTACCACACCTTCAATTAAAGGAAACATTACATCAGCTTTTAACTGGAATGATGGTTCAAATTATTTAACACTAACAACCAATCAATTTACAGATGCTTTAATTAATACAATTATTATTTCAGTTATCGCTGTACCAATTTCTACAATCATTGCAACAATAACTTGTTTTGGGGTTTGGCATGCAAAAATATTTTATAAAAAATTAATGACAGCATCATCACAAACAAACATAATGATTCCAGACGTAATTAGTGGTATTTCATTATCTTTATTATTTGCTGCTACTTTTATTCCAATTGGTTTTAGTTTTGGATTTGGTACGATTATATTAGCACACATTTCTTCTTGCACTCCTTATGCAATTATGATTATTTATCCTAGAATGTTAAAAATGAAAAAAAATTTAATTCTTGCTAGTTATGATTTAGGTTATACAAAAATTGCAACCTTTTTTAGAATTATTTTACCTTATTTATTACCTTCAATTATTTCAGCAACAATCATTGTTTTTGCTATGTCTTTTGATGATTTTATTATTACTAAATTGGTTGGAGGTAAAGTTAATACCATTGGAACAGAAATGTATTCGATGGCTAAAGGAATTAAAGCATGAGCGGTTTGTTTTGGTGCTTTAATGGTTTTATTAACAATTTTAATTGCTGCATTAATTAGTGCTAATAAAATTATTAAGTTAAAATTAATTAATAAACAAACTAATAAACGCAAATTAAAAATTTGAAATAGACAGGTTTAAATTATGAAAATTAATAAAAAATTATTAAAAATTTTTGCTGGAATTACTAGTTTGTTAGTTTTTATACCTATAATTACAGCTTGTAGTCAAAAATCAAAACTTGTAGTTGGTAATTTTGATTCTTATATGGATCCAGATGTTGCTAATGAGCAAGCAAAACGATTTCGTAAAAATAATTTATCATATAGTTTTTATGATAATAATGAAATTTTAAGTTCATTAATTAAAGCAAAAATTTCAGATGTACAAGTTGCTTCAGCATATGAAGTAGCTAAATTAGCAAAAAATGGATTAATTAAGAAAATTAATTGAGCAAAATTTAATTTGAAAGATGAAAATAACCAAACAATTACTTCAATTGAAGGTTTAAAAAAAATTTTCACAAAGCAAGTTTGAGCAATTTCAAATGCTTATTCATCATATTTAGGAGATTTAGATAAGGATGGTAAAAATGACCAATTATTAGAATATATGATTCCTTATTTTTACCAAGATTTAATTTTTGCTTATCGTGGTAAAAAAATTCCTAATTTGGATGATAATAAAAAAGATGTTTATTGAAGTGATGTTTTTAAAGAATTAACACGTAATGATGGCACACCCAATCGTTTTTTATATGAACAAAAAGCTAATTTAGGATTTGGTGTAGATAAAAGAACTCCGATTACAATTGCTAAAAATAAAACAAAAATTATAGCTATTGATGATGCGAGAACAATTTATGATATTGCTAAAATTATGCAATTAGAAGGGGATAATAAAAATAACATTATTAAAATTATTAATCATGAAATTCTAGGAATTGATAATAGTATTAGTCAAATTTTACATATTTTAAAAAATCCGAATATAAAAGAAGATATTAAAGAAGAAAATATTAAAAAATTAAAGCGTTTGCAAAAACAATTAGAAGATAGACAAAAAGAATTAAAAACGAATGTGTTCTTACCAGATAGTAGTAGTGTATCTTATATTGAAGATAAATTAAACAATATTAGTAATATGTTTAAAAATCTACATCCTAACTCTATGTATTTAAAAGCAAATTCAAACGATGTATTAAATGATTTAGCAATGGCTAATGTTGCTGGAGCAATTGCTTATAGTGGCGATATTGCTTTTGCTGCTAATGGGGGCGAGTATACAACTGAAGCTGATTCAAATTATGCAAACATGAAGCCAACATCAGATAATTTTCATGTTGTACGACCTAAAGATACGATGAGTGTTTTAGATGGTTTTACAATTAGTAACTCAATTAATAAACAAAACGAACAAGCAGCCTATGAATATTTAAATGAATTATGTTTTGCTGGTCTTAATGAAAAAAACACAGATGGAGAATCTAAAATTTTAGACTATGGTTTGAAAATTCATCGTAATAAAACACCAAAAGAAATTGCTGATTACGAAAATAGTTTAGATGATCAAAATGAAGTTGGTGACGTTTTAGAAGATAGTGGATATTTGTATACGCCAATGCGTAATTTTGATTATGTTCAATATTCGCCAACACTAAATACAATTGCTGATTATGTTTTAGATGAAAACAATGGATTTTATGGAAAAACTGGTTTTGAAAGTGATTTATTAAGACAAAAAATGGTTGAAATCTTTGAAATTGATACAAAATATAAAACAAAAAAAGAGCGCCAACGTAAACATAAATATATTTCATTATTAAATGAAATTATTAATCACATTTATAATACTTATCAAAAAGATAAAAAATTTATTTTTAATCCTACGTTAATTAATGATATATACGAACAAAAACCGATTAAAAATTTAATATATGAGTGTTTAAATAATTTAAATATTAAAATTGAATCACATGTTTTTAATAATTATCTTTTATTAAAATTAGAAGCTATTTTTAATAACATCAATGAAGAGGTTGAAGAACACGCTGCTTTAAACGCGACATTAAGAAAAATTTTTAATGTTCGTTTAAATATTAATACTTTAGAATTTCCCACAAATGATTTATCAATTTCTAATTTAAAATTAGCATACCTTGCCTTCCGTGAAAAGATTTAAAAATATTAATTTAAGGTTGTTAAAAGGTTCTCATTTTTCAATATAAACGTTAGTTTATTATATAATTAATATATAAGAATTTTATAATGGGGTAGTTATGAATTATAAATATAGTGCTGAAGAAAAACAAATTATTTATAACTATATTTTAAGAGAATATGGGCAAGTGGACCACATTATATTTTTATCAAATGAACATATACGTGTTCCGATTGAATATGATATTTTAGTTATTAAAAAACAAAACTTACAAATATTAATGACTTTTGGACTAGGTGCTTTTAAATCACATAATCACGAAGAAAATACGCAAGAGCGTGCTGAGATTTTTTTAGAATTACCTGTTGATTGAGATTTTAATAAACATGAAAACATGTGACCAGTTCATTTTTTAATTAATATCGTTAAATATTCTTATTCAAATCATTTAACACTAAAATGATTACAAACCTTCATTAATCCCTCTTATTTTAATAAATCAAATAAAATTGCTGGGTTTTTAGATTTATCTTGATATGGCGAGAATTCTTTAGAGTGTAAAATTAATAATGATTTTTTTGTAAGTTTTTATCAAATTTTAATTATTGATGATGAAGAATTATTCTATGCAAAAACAAATGGAATTCGTGCTTTAAGTAAATTCTTTGATGATGGTAAATCAAGAATTGTTGATTTAAATCGAAAATCATTTGTTAAATAAAATACCAAGTCTAAAACTTGGTATTTTTCACAGATAAGTTAATAATAGTAAAAGAGATAGTGATGAAAATATGTGATAATATTAGTGAAATAAATGATGATCAGGATTTAGTCTTTATTGATATTGAAGCAACAGATAGTAAGGGCGAACAACGAATTATTCAGTTTAGCGGATACCGTTTAAATATTAAAAAAAATAAAATTTTTAATTTTAATAAAAAATTCAATCCTGAACAAGAAATTAATTCACGTATTAAAACCTTGCTGAACTTTAATAAAAATTTTAATAATATTGAACAAATGCCAAAATTAGATAAGCAAGCAGCAAGAGAAATTTATTGTTTTGTTAAAAATGCGATTGTCATTACTTTCACAGATTTTGATATTAAAAAAATGCACGAGCTTTTTACATATTATAATTTCGATTTTGAAAAAATCGTTTATTTTGATGTTTATAAGTTTTTTGAAAAAAAATTACAAACTAAATCAGTTCCTAGTTTATTTTCATTAGGAATTCTAAGTGGAATTAAAATTAATTTTTTCAAATTACATAATGCGCTATATGATGCTTTTATTTTAAAAGAAATTTTTATGTGTATTCGTCATAAAACGAACGAAGAATTATATGAAATGTATCGTTATTATGAATTTTTGCCAAAAATTATTTCTTCTTCATATTTTGTTACTAATGAACAAGAAAAAAACAGGGGAATTATTAAAAAAGAAATTAAGTATGTAATGTATATTAAAGAATTTGATTTCTCAAATAAATTTAATTTAGACTTTGTTGTTTATAAAAAAGATCATCATTTTTATTCAAAACCAATTTATGATAGTAGTTTAGAATTGCAAACAATTTCTTCACTAACTTCCAAATCTAATTTTATGAAAGTTAAATTAGCAAACATCTTTTTTAATTATTTAAGTAAAAGTGCTGTTTTTAGTATAAAAAAACTATCAATAAAACAAAGTGAAAAATTCTTAAAATTTTATAAAACACAGACTAATAAAAGAAAGGTTATTAAAGTTTTAAATTTAAATCTTAAAAAAGAAATTAAACCTGAGAATTTTGTCATAAAAGCTCAAATAATTTGTGAAATACTTTTTAAAAACCCAATAATTCATCATTTTGTACATGAATATTTAAAAATTTTTCAAAATATATTTTCTCAAGAAGAAAAAGATAATTAAAACTAAGGATTTAAAATTAAGTAATGAATTTAAAAGAAATTAAAATTAAAATTAACGATGCCAATCAACGTTTAGATCGTTTTTTATTAAAAAATTTTCCTAATTTATCAAGAATTGCTGTTTATAAAATAATTAGAACAAAAGATGTTAAAGTTAATCATAAGAAAGTTGATCATAATTATTTATTAAAAGAAAATGATGTTGTTAGTATTTATGCTAAGGAGAATTTTTTAGAAAAAAAAGTTGACTTATCTTTTGCTAATGCTAAAGATGAATTAGATATTATATATGAAGATAAAAATATTTTAGTTGTTCACAAACCGATTGGTTTAATTGTTCATGAAGATAATAGATATAAAAATGACACTTTACAAAATAGAATTAAGAAATATTTAGTTAAAAAGGATGAATATCATCCTTTTGATGAAAGTGCTTTTGTTCCTAGCTTATGTCATCGTTTAGATTTAAATACAAGTGGATTAATTGTTGCAGCTAAAACTGCAAATGCTTTAAGAGTAATTACTGAAATGTTTAAAAATAATGATGTGATTCGAATTTATAAATGTTTAACATACAATCAATTACCTAAAAATAATGATGTTATTTATAATTTCATGTATAAAGCTGATGATAACACAATGATTGTACAAAATTTTAAAACAAAATTTAATAAAACAGCAATTACCAAATATACATATATAGATAAGTATAAAAAATATTTTATTTATGACATTGAACTATTAACTGGAAGAACCCACCAAATACGAGCAGTTTTAAATTTTTTGCATGCACCAATTGTTGGTGAACAAAAATACATCACTAAAGATATTGATAAGAATCAAAATTATATGTATCAATGTTTAGTATCATATAAGATCAAATTTATTAATTTAAAGAAATATCAATGTGAAGAATTAAATTATTTAGAGAATAAAGAATTTAGAATAAAAAATATTTGATTTTTAAAATAAAAAATCTATATTGAATTAAGAATTTAAAAATATAAAAATACTTAATTAAAATTTAAAATAAATATCTTGACATTTTCTACACTTTTTTAATATAATCTTCTAGTGCTTTTAAGCAATTAGTTAAATAATTTAAAAAAATAAAATATTTCTTGACATTTTAAAAAAAATTGTTTATACTATAATGTATTGTGTTTAAAGATTATTAATAATTAATCACAATAAGAATGTTCTTTGAAAACTAAATAGAATCCGTCAATTTTAAAGAGTTTGATCCTGGCTCAGGATTAACGCTGGCGGCATGCCTAATACATGCAAATCGAACGAAGCCTTTTAGGCTTAGTGGTGAACGGGTGAGTAACACGTATCCAATCTACCCTTAAGTTGGGGATAACTAGTCGAAAGATTAGCTAATACCGAATAATAACATCAATATCGCATGAGAAGATGTAGAAAGTCGCTCTTTGTGGCGACGCTTTTGGATGAGGGTGCGACGTATCAGATAGTTGGTGAGGTAATGGCTCACCAAGTCAATGACGCGTAGCTGTACTGAGAGGTAGAACAGCCACAATGGGACTGAGACACGGCCCATACTCCTACGGGAGGCAGCAGTAGGGAATTTTTCACAATGGGCGCAAGCCTTATGAAGCAATGCCGCGTGAACGATGAAGGTCTTATAGATTGTAAAGTTCTTTTATATGGGAAGAAACGCTAAGATAGGAAATGATTTTAGTTT
This sequence comes from Ureaplasma parvum serovar 3 str. ATCC 27815, assembly GCF_000019345.1. NCBI lineage: Bacteria > Bacillati > Mycoplasmatota > Mycoplasmoidales > Mycoplasmoidaceae > Ureaplasma > Ureaplasma parvum. Next base: position 145,847 of record NC_010503.1, read on the forward strand.
GACTGTACCATTTGAATAAGTATCGGCTAACTATGTGCCAGCAGCCGCGGTAATACATAGGATGCAAGCGTTATCCGGATTTACTGGGCGTAAAACGAGCGCAGGCGGGTTTGTAAGTTTGGTATTAAATCTAGATGCTTAACGTCTAGCTGTATCAAAAACTGTAAACCTAGAGTGTAGTAGGGAGTTGGGGAACTCCATGTGGAGCGGTAAAATGCGTAGATATATGGAAGAACACCGGTGGCGAAGGCGCCAACTTGGACTATCACTGACGCTTAGGCTCGAAAGTGTGGGGAGCAAATAGGATTAGATACCCTAGTAGTCCACACCGTAAACGATCATCATTAAATGTCGGCCCGAATGGGTCGGTGTTGTAGCTAACGCATTAAATGATGTGCCTGGGTAGTACATTCGCAAGAATGAAACTCAAACGGAATTGACGGGGACCCGCACAAGTGGTGGAGCATGTTGCTTAATTTGACAATACACGTAGAACCTTACCTAGGTTTGACATCTATTGCGATGCTATAGAAATATAGTTGAGGTTAACAATATGACAGGTGGTGCATGGTTGTCGTCAGCTCGTGTCGTGAGATGTTGGGTTAAGTCCCGCAACGAGCGCAACCCCTTTCGTTAGTTACTTTTCTAGCGATACTGCTACCGCAAGGTAGAGGAAGGTGGGGATGACGTCAAATCATCATGCCCCTTATATCTAGGGCTGCAAACGTGCTACAATGGCTAATACAAACTGCTGCAAAATCGTAAGATGAAGCGAAACAGAAAAAGTTAGTCTCAGTTCGGATAGAGGGCTGCAATTCGTCCTCTTGAAGTTGGAATCACTAGTAATCGCGAATCAGACATGTCGCGGTGAATACGTTCTCGGGTCTTGTACACACCGCCCGTCAAACTATGGGAGCTGGTAATATCTAAAACCGCAAAGCTAACCTTTTGGAGGCATGCGTCTAGGGTAGGATCGGTGACTGGAGTTAAGTCGTAACAAGGTATCCCTACGAGAACGTGGGGATGGATCACCTCCTTTCTTCGGAGTAAATTTTTAATTTACGTACTAATAAGTGTACATTTTTATTAAAATCCATATGAATATAAGCCACTTTTTTAAATATTTTTAAAAATTCATATGGTCGGATTCTATTTAGTTTTGAGAGTTTATTCTCTCCCATAATAATTAATTTATTATGGATGATCGATCTTTGAAAACTGAATAATTATCAACAAATCTTTCTAATCATTGACATTAAGTTGTCAGTGAACAGAAACTATATTAAATTAAATATAGTTAACAATCATAAATAAACAACTTTAAGGATTTATAATAAGTTACTAAGAGCTTATGGTGAATGCCTTGGGACAAACAGGCGATGAAGGACGTGCTAATCTGCGATAAGCAACGGGTAGCTGATAAGAGGCTTTAATCCGTTGATCTCCGAATGAGGAAACTCAATCTAATGAGAATTAGATTACTGTATAAATGAATTCATAGTTTAACAGAGCGATACCTGGTGAAGTGAAACATCTCAGTAACCAGAGGAAAAGAAAACGAAGTGATTCCCTGTGTAGCGGCGAGCGAAAGGGGAGTAGGCCAAACCGAATTTCGATTCGGGGTTGTAGGACTACAATATGGAATAGAGAATGATAGTAGAATTGGTTGGGAAGCCAAATCATAGAGGGTGATAATCCCGTATACGAAATCATTCTTTTACCTAGTAGGATCCTGAGTAGGGCGGGACACGTGAAATCCTGTCTGAATCCACCCAGACCATTGGGTAAGCCTAAATACTAGTTTGTCACCGATAGAGCATAGTACCGTGAGGGAACGGTGAAAAGAACCCAGAGATGGGAGTGAAATAGAACCTGAAACCATAAGCTTACAAGGTGTTAGAGCACATTAATGTGTGATAGCGTGCCTTTTGAAGTATGAGCCAGCGAGTTATTATAGCATGCGAGGTTAAATCGTAGAGATGGAGCCGTAGGGAAACCGAGTCTTAATAGGGCGTTTTAGTATGTTATAATAGACGCGAAACGGGGTGATCTATCCATGGGCAGGTTGAAGGTGAAGTAACATTCACTGGAGGACCGAACCCACTTTCGTTGAAACGACAGGGGATGACCTGTGGATAGTGGTGAAATTCCAATCGAACTCCGTGATAGCTCGTTCTCGTCGAAATATTTTTAGGAATAGCGTTAGATTATTGGGAATATGGGGGTAAAGCACTGAATCTATGATGGCGCCACCTCGGTGTACTGAATAGAATCAAACTCTGAATACCATATTACCTATTCTAGCAGTCAGACAGTGGGGGATAAGCTTCATTGTCGCGAGGGAAACAGCCCAGATCATTAACTAAGGTCCCTAATATATGCTAAGTGGAAAACGATGTTGAGTTTCATAAACAGCAAGGATGTTGGCTTAGAAGCAGCCACCGTTTAAAGAGTGCGTAACAGCTCACTTGTCGAGAGACTCTGCGCGGAAGATGTAACGGGGCTAAGCATATAACCGAAGTTATGGGTTACATATTATATATGTAGCGGTAGACGAGTGTTGTATATGGGGCGAAGGTAGACTGTGAAGACTACTGGACTTTATACAAGTAAGAATGCTGGCGTGAGTAACGAATGAGAGTGAGAATCTCTCAAACCGATTGACTAAGGGTTCCTGGGCAAGGGTCGTCCTCCCAGGGTAAGTCGGATCCTAAGGCGAGGCTGAAAAGCGTAGTCGATGGAAAACAGGTTAATATTCCTGTACCTACAAATTGTGTGATGGAGTGACGGAGAAGGTTATTATGTGCCGGTTATTGGATTCCGGTTTAAATAACAAGGTTAGTAAGTTGGCAAATCCGCTTACTATTAAGACCAAGTTATGAATACGAGCGACCCCTTCGGGCAGTAGCGAAGACATATACATCATGCTTCCAAGAAAAGCTTCTAGCGTTAAACAATTAGTAGTCCGTACCGAGAACGAACACACGTGGTCAAGGAGAATATCCTAAGGTTAGCGAGTTAACTACAGTTAAGGAACTCTGCAAATTAACCCCGTACGTTAGCAATAAGGGGTGCTCGCTGTAAAAGGTGAGCCGCAGTGAATAGCGAGGGGGGACTGTTTAACAAAAACACAGCTCTATGCTAAGTCGTAAGACGATGTATATGGGGTGACACCTGCCCAATGCTGTAAGGTTAAAGAAGAATGTTAGCGCAAGCGAAGCTTTTAACTGAAGCCCCAGTGAATGGCGGCCGTAACTATAACGGTCCTAAGGTAGCGAAATTCCTTGTCGGGTAAATTCCGTCCCGCTTGAATGGTGTAACCATCTCTTGACTGTCTCAACTGTAGACTCGGTGAAATCCTGGTGAGGGTGAAGACGCCCTCTTGGCGTGATTGGACGGAAAGACCCCATGAAGCTTTACTGTAGCTTAATATTGGGAAATTTTATTACTTGTAGAGCATAGGTAGGAGACTGTGAAGTATACTCGCTAGGGTATATGGAGTCAACGTTGGAATACTACCCTTGTGATAAGATTTCTCTAACCTGCAGCCATGAATCTGGCTGGGGGACAGTGTTAGGTGGGCAGTTTGACTGGGGCGGTCGCCTCCCAAAAGGTAACGGAGGCGCGCAACGGTACCCTCAGCACGGTTGGAAATCGTGTATAGAGTGTAATGGTATAAGGGTGCTTGACTGTGAGACTTACAAGTCGAACAGGTAGGAAACTAGGTCATAGTGATCCGGTGGCTCAGAATGGAATGGCCATCGCTCAACGGATAAAAGCTACTCTGGGGATAACAGGCTGATAGTGCCCAAGAGTTCATATCGACGGCACTGTTTGGCACCTCGATGTCGACTCATCTCATCCTGGAGCTGAAGCAGGTTCCAAGGGTTCGGCTGTTCGCCGATTAAAGAGATACGTGAGTTGGGTTCAAACCGTCGTGAGACAGGTTGGTCCCTATCTGTCATGCCCGTAGGAAGATTGAGAAGAGCTGTTCCTAGTACGAGAGGACCGGAATGGACACACCTCTTGTGATCCTGTTGTCGCGCCAGCGGCACTGCAGGGTAGCAACGTGTGGAATAGAGAAACGCTGAAAGCATCTAAGTGTGAAACTAACTTCAAGATTAATCTTCCCTTTCTTAAATGAAGTAAGAATCGTTAAAGACTATAACGTTGATAGGTCGGATGTGTACGCACGGTGACGTGTTTAGCTAACCGATACTAATAATTCGAGGACTTATATAAGTTCTTAGTTAATTTTTAGAAGAATAGTTGATAATATTTAGTTTTCAGATGTCGATCATAATTGTGTAGTGATTATATCAGAGTGGAAATACCTGTTCCCATCCCGAACACAGAAGTCAAGCACTCTAGAGCCGAAAATAGCGCAAGTAAAATAGGTCATCGCTACGCTAAAACCAACCTTGAAATTTAAGAGGTTGGTTTTTTTATACTTAAATAATATATTTTTTAATATATATCAGTCTAATTTAAATAAATTAGTATATAATCAAAATGTGACAATCATTTATGATTAAGGATTTTATATTTAAATATGTTAAAGTTAATTTGATGTCAAACATTGAATGGTGGTATATCAAAAAATAATAAATTACCATGATATATAAAAGAAGAATTAGATCATTTTTATAAAACAACAAAAAACCATAAAATTATAATGGGTAAAAACACTTTTGATTCATTAGATCAAAAACCATTAAATAATCGAACAAATATCATTTTTTCTTCAATTATGCAAACACCAGAAGACGAATCGTATTTTGTGACAAATGATTTTCAACAAGTATTAAACGATGCTAAAAAAGAGGATATTTTTATTATTGGCGGCAAGGAATTATTTGATATTTTTTTAGCTTATGCAGATGTTTTAATTGTTTCTGTATTAAAAGATTATTATGATTGTGATCTATACATGAAAGTTGATTATAATAATTTTAATTTAGATAAACAAGATGTTTATGATAATTTTATTGTTAATTATTATTCAAATAAGAAGGAAAAATAAAAGATTTATGACCAAAAAACTGATTGTTTTTGATTTTGATGGTACAATTATGCACACGCATACAACTATGAGCCTATCTATTATTGGTGTTTTAGAATTTTATAATCATCATATACCAAGTTTAAAAGAAATGAACGATCTGTTAGGTAATCTTTCTATGGTAAATATTTTTAAAAAGTATGCTAAACACGATCTTTTAAATATCGAAATTGAAATGATGATTTCTAAATATTATGAAATATATGAATCTTCGCTTTTTATGATCCATAGTTATTTTTTTGATGGTATTTTAGACCTAATCAAAAAATTAAAATCACTTAATAATAATGTTAAATTAGCAATTTTATCAAATAAACGATCTTCTTTATTAGCAACAATGGTTGATTATTATAATTTACGACCTTATTTTGATTATATTTTTGGTGCTGAAGATGTCGAACAAATGAAGCCAGATCCTAGTGGTTTACTAAAAATTATGAACAACTGTAATGTTGATCATAAAAATACTTTATTGATTGGTGATAGTATAGCTGATTTAAAAGCAGCTATAAATGCTAATTGTCATTTTATTTTAGTTAATTGAGAACCACAATATCAAAAGCACATGGAAACAATTATTAATTTAAAACCTCTTATTGTTAAAACAATTGATGAACTAGAAACACAAATTAACCACTTTTTATATTAATGAACAAAAATGGCACAAAAAAGACTAGTTTATTATATAATATATAAGTGCTAGTTGCAGATGTAGTTCAATGGTAGAACGCAACCTTGCCAAGGTCGAGACGCGAGTTCGATTCTCGTCATCTGCTCCATTAATAAATAAAAAAGCAATTCTATTATGAATTGCTTTTTTTATTCTTTACTTAATTATTAAAATTATTTAGTACCGAAAATTCGATCACCAGCATCACCTAAACCAGGAGTGATATATCCATTTTCATTTAATTTATCATCTAATGCTGCGATATAAACATCAACTTCAGGATGAACTTCTTGAACATATTTAAGACCTTCTGGAGCTGCAACAATACATACAAATTTAATGGATTTTGGATTGTATTTTTTAATAATATTAACAGCTTCAACAACACTACCTCCTGTTGCTAACATTGGATCTAAAATAATAACATCTGATTCAGAAATATTTTTAGGAAATTTTTTAAAATATTCTACTGGTTTTAGTGTTTGTTCATTACGATATAAACCGATATGACCGATTGTGGCTGTTGGAATTAAACTTTTAACACCATCAACCATTCCAATTCCAGCGCGCAAAATAGGTATTAAACAAATTTTATTTTTTAATTTATAACCTTTTGCAACCTTAACAACAGGAGTTTCAATTTCTATTTCATTTAACTCTAAATCTTTTGTTGCTTCATAAACCATCAATTGTGTAAGTTCTTCTAAATTTGTACGAAAAACAGTAGAAACTGTTGAAACTTTTCGCATACGTGTTAGTTTATCTTTAATTAATGGGTGATTAATTATTTTATGCATTTTTAACTCCTTAAATCATTTAACTTGTATATATAATTTTAATATTCGTTCTTAATTATAAAATTTATTATTATAAATAACTTAATAAAATGAAAAAAACTAGCAAAATGCTAGTTTTATTACATTAATATATGTCATCACACATAAAAAGATATTGCTATTGCTGCTCCATCTCTGGCCTGACAAGGTTCGCTACTTAATATTGTAATGACATATATATTATAAATAAAATTGATTAAATTTTTTAATCTTTATTTCATAAAATTAAAAAATAATTTCGTTTACCTTTTCTAATAATACTAAATTTTTGATTAATAGCATCTTGTTTCTTGACTAAAAAATTTTCATCATTTATTTTAATATCATTAATTAAAATTGATCCTGTATTTAAAAAATCTCGTGCTATACGGTTACTTGATGAAATATTAGCTAAATTTAATAAATCAATTATTTTAATTTCATCTTTGTCTAATTTTGTTGCAGGTAAACTCTTAATTGCGATTTCTAATTCTTCTTGATTTAATGTACTAATACTACCATTAAATAGTACTTCGCTAATATGTAATGCTTGTTCATATTTTTGTTGTCCATGTATATCAACAACAACAGCTTTAGCCAATGCTTTTTGTGCAACTCGTAAAGCGGGATTATTTTTATGAGCTTGCATTATTTTTTTTATTTCTTCAACATCAATTAATGTTAAAAAATTAAGTAATTTTTCTACATCAGCATCGCTTTGATTAATTAAAAACTGATACATTTCATAAACAGTTGATTTATTTTCGTCTAAATAAATAGCACCTTTTTCACTTTTACCAAATTTTTTACCTTCTGAATTTGTTAATAAATTAATTGTCAATCCACAAGCGATATTGTCATCACCTAAATTTTTTCGAATCATTTCAATTCCAGTTGTAATGTTACCCCATTGATCACTACCACCAGCTTGAATGGCTATGTTATCATTTTTATATAATTGTAAAAAATCATAACCTTGTAGCAAATTATAACTAAATTCTGTATATGAAATACCAACAGATAAACGAGAATTAATAATTTCTTTTTCTAATAAATAATTAATGTTGATTAACTTTCCAACATCACGCAAAAAATCTAAAAAAGTCATATTTTCATAAAAAACATAATTATTAATAACTTGAGAATTAGTAAATTTTTCAAGTTGAAATTTTATTTTTGCAATATTTTTTTCTAAAATTGTTTTATCTAATAAATTACGTTCAGCGGATTTACCACTTGGATCACCAATCATTCCTGTAGCACCACCAACAAGCGCTAATGTTTTAATGTTATATAAACGAAAGCGTTTTAATAACATTATCATAATATAATTACCTAAGTGTAAACTATCAGCTGAAGGATCAAAACCTACATAAATTCCTTTATTTTTCTCTAAAGCTTTTATTAATTTTTCTTCATTAGTTATATTATTGATTAAGTTTCGTGCTTTTAAATCCTTAATTAAACTATGCATAGATCTATCTTTTCCTTAATTAATTACTTGATTTATAATTATATATTTTAATACTATATTACCTTTAAATCAAATTAAATTATTGATTTGTTTTATAATTAAATGTTAAATAGCTTTACTTAAATAAAGGATGGCTTTATGAGAAATAAAAAAGAAAATGATAATGTTATTAATCCATTATCTAATCCAGATGAGAACAAAAAAATTAATATAAAAGACTTATCAAAAGATGAGCGTAAAGAACTTAAAAAACGAATTAAAGAAGTTGAAAAATTAAACAGAAATCACAAAGGTGACATTGATATGCCATCACGTGATCCAAATAATATTATTGAACTTCGTGATGTTAAAAAAATTTTCACAAATGGCTATTTAATTAATGAAACACTCAAAGGTGTTAATTTAGATATTCGTAAAGGTGAATTTGTAATTATTTTAGGACCATCAGGTTCTGGTAAAACAACATTAATGAACATTATGTCGGGACTTGATCGTGCAACTGATGGTGATGTTCGTGTTTGTGATAAACAACTAATTAATATGAATCAAAATAAATTAACTGATTTTCGTAAAGAATATATTGGATTTGTTTTTCAACAATATGGATTATTACCAACACTATCTGTAGAGGAAAATGTAGAGATTGGTGCTGATTTACAAGTTGATAAAAAACGCCGTATTAAACCACAAGATGCATTAAAAGCAGTAGGGATGCTTGATTACGCAAAAAAATTTCCACATGAATTATCTGGTGGTCAGCAACAACGAGTCTCAATAGCCCGTGCTTTAGCTAAAAATCCTATTATTTTATTTGGCGATGAACCAACTGGTGCTGTTGATGAAACAATGTCAAAAATTATTTTAAAAGAATTTGTAAAAGTTAACCAGGAATTAAAGACAACGGTAATTATTGTTACCCACAACCCAATTTTTGCTGAACTTGGAACTTTAGTTATTAAGGTTAAAGATGGTAATATTAATGAATTAATTCGTAATGATCATCCAAAATCAGTTGACGAATTAAAATGAGATGAACAATAAGAGGACTTAGATTTAAATGAATTTAATATCAAAAATATCCCCCCAAAACCGAATCTTAAATCGCGCTCGATTGATTGCTGAAGAAGTTTTAAAAAAAGAAGAAGAATACGAACATTTTAGCGATCAAGAATTAATTAATAAATCTGATGATATTATTGAATATTTAGCAAATAATAACCCATTAGATGATAAATTAGTAGAAGCATTATGCATTATTCGTGAAGTGATTTATCGAGTTCATAATAAAAGAGCTTTTAAAGTTCAAATTATTGGTGCAATTATTGTTTATTTTGGTGATTTTGCTGAAATGATGACTGGTGAGGGTAAAACATTAACTTTAGTTTTAGTTGCTTATTTAAATGCACTTTATAAAAAAGGTGTTCATATGGTAACTGTTAACGAATATCTAGTTAAAGTTGGAGCAGAATTTGCAACACCTGTTTTAAATTTTTTAAATATGTCTGTTGGCCAAATTACAGCTAATATGAATGAGTATGAAAAACGAAATAATTATAATTGTGATATCACATATACAACTAATTCAGAATTAGGCTTTGATTATTTACGTGATAATATGGTAACTAATTATGCTAATAAAGTTCAACGGGGCTTATGATTTGCTATTGTTGATGAAGGTGATTCTGTTTTAATTGATGAAGCTCGGACTCCTTTAATCATTTCTGGTGAACCTCAAGAAGAAATTGGAAATTATGTTAAAGCTGATCGTTTTGTAAAAACATTATATCCACAAGATTTTACTTTAGATCCAGAATCACAATCAGTAGCATTAACAGAAAGTGGCGTTGAAAAAGCACAAAAGTTTTTCAATACTAAAAATTATTATAATTTTGAAAATTCAGATATTATCCACAAAGTTACTAATGCTTTAAGAGCAAATTTTACTTTTTTTAATGGACGCGAATATATTGTTAAAAAAGATGATGATGGTGAGGATATAATTGCTTTAGTAGATCAATCTACTGGTAGAATTATGGAAGGAAGAAGTTATAGCGCTGGATTACAACAAGCAATTCAAGCTAAAGAACAAATTAAAATTGAACCCGAAAATTTAACAGTTGCCACAATCACTTATCAATCATTATTTCGTTTATATAAAAAATTAGCAGCAGTTTCAGGAACAGCTATTACTGAAGCAGAAGAATTTTTAAATATTTATAATATGGTTGTTGTTACAATCCCAACAAATAAACCAATTAAAAGAATTGACCATCCTGATTATGTTTTTGATAATAAAAGAACAAAATGGAAATATGTAATTGCTGATGTTATTCGTCGTCATGAAAATGGCCAACCAATTTTAATTGGAACTGCTAGTGTTGAAGATTCAGAAATTTTACATCAATTACTAGAACGAGTCAATATTCCTCACGAAGTTTTAAATGCTAAAAATCACGCACGCGAAGCTGAAATTATTGCTTGTGCAGGAGAGTATAAAGCAGTTACAATAGCAACAAATATGGCAGGCCGTGGGACTGATATTAAATTATCTCCAGAATCATTAGAAGCTGGAGGATTATGTGTTATTGGAACCGAACGAAGTGATTCACGTAGAATTGATAATCAGTTAAGAGGACGTGCTGGACGACAAGGTGATATTGGCGAATCACGTTTTTTTATTTCAATGGAAGATACTTTATTTAGTCGTTTTGCAACCGATAATTTAGCAAAAGCTGATGATAAATTAAGTGAAGATGTTATTTCAACAAAATTCTTTACACGATTGCTAAATAATACACAAAAAAAAGTTGAGTCGTTAAACTATGACACAAGAAAAAATCTAATTGATTATGATCATGTTTTAAGTAATCAACGCGAATTAATTTACAAACAACGGGATAAAATTCTTATTTCATCAGATAATAAAGATATTTTATATCGAATGTTAGATAGTGTAATTGATGATTTAATTTATCAATCACACAATAAACCAAATGAAGACATTATTGACATAAAAAAATTAATTGATTTAGCAACTCAAAACATTTTTTATGACAATTATTTAAATCAGGACGAATATTATGGGCTTAAGTTTGAACAAATTAAAACTAAATTAAAAAAAGACTGTATTAATTTTTTTGAGCAAAAAGAACAACTAATGACACCGACAATTTTTAATCAAATCTTATCAGAAATTATGATTAGTAATATTGATGAAGAATGAACTAAACATTTAGATATTACTTCTAAAATTCGTGAGGGAGTTAATTTACGTGCTTATGAACAAAAAGCACCATTAAATATTTATGTTGAAGACTCAGATAAATTATTTGAAAAATTAAAACATAATGTTGCTTGAAAAACAGTATGTTCAATAGGAAAAATAAATTATGTTCATCAAGATTATAGTGATTTAAATAGTGAATTTATTGTAAATGATAATGAAATTAATGAAAATAATAATTCAATTGATTTTGAAAATTTCAACGAATCAATACCAACTGATCAAACAATTCAAGAATCATTTGATGATAATCAATCAGATAATGAAGATGATAAAAATAATAATTAACAATGGATGATTTTAAAAAATTTGAATTAATAAGCGATTATAAACCAGCTGGTGACCAACAAAAGGCAATTGATGAAATGGTTAATAATATTAATCAAGGTATTCAACGACAAGTATTATTAGGGGCAACAGGAACAGGAAAAACATTTAGTGTGGCTAATGTAATTGCAAAAACCCAATTAAAGACTTTAGTTCTTGCTCATAATAAAACATTAGCTGCACAATTATTTGCTGAACTTAAAGAAATGTTTCCTCATAATAAAGTTGAATATTTTGTTTCATATTTTGATTATTATCAACCAGAAGCTTATAAACCTATAACTGATACTTATATTGAAAAAGATTCAGTAACAAATGCAGAAATTGAGATGATGCGTTTATCAACTATTAATTCATTGGCTACAAGAAATGATGTCATTGTTGTTGCTTCTGTTGCATGTATTTATGCATCTGTTTCTCCTATAGAATTTACTAAAAAGAATTTATATTTACATGTTGGTGAATTAATCGAATTTGAACAAATTAAATATAAATTAGTTCAATTAGGTTATGAACGAAAAGATTATGATTTAGTGCCAGGAACATTTAGGATTCGTGGTGATTTAATTGAAATTATGTCTGGATATAGTGATAAATTTAAAATAAGAATATCAATGTTTGGAAATGAAGTTGAATCAATTGATCTTTGCGATCCAATTACTAATAATATTATTTCTAAAGAACAAAGGTTTATTTTACGAAGTGCAAGTGAATATATTTTTGATGATTCGCGTTTAGCAATAGCGATTGAAAATATTAAAAATGAACTAGATGAACGAGTTAAATTTTTTCTAAAAAACAATCAATTAATTGAGGCGCAACGGATTGAGCAACGAACTAAACAAGATCTTGAAAGTATTGTAGAGTTTGGTTTTTGTAGTGGAGTTGAAAATTATTATCGTCATCTTGAACATCGTGAACCTTTTCAAACACCATGGACAATTTTTGATTTTTTTTCATATAACAATCAAGATTGATTATTAATTGTAGATGAATCACATATTTCATTACCACAAGTGAAAGGGATGCATAATACAGACCGTAGTCGTAAACAAACATTAGTTGAATACGGATTTCGTTTACCTAGCGCTTTAGATAATCGGCCTTTAAATTATGATGAATTTAATAAAAAACTTTCCAAAACGATTTATGTTTCTGCCACACCAAACGATGAAGAAATTGCGTTATCAGATAATCATATAGTTAGTCAAATTGTTCGTCCTACAGGATTATTAGATCCAATTATTGAAATTAGAAAAACAGAACACCAAATTGATGATTTAATTAATGAATTGATGCTTTTAAAAAACAAGAATCAACGAGCATTTATTACTGTTATGACAATTAGAATGGCTGAGGATTTAACAAATTATTTAAATAATACAAAAATTAAAGCTGCTTATTTACATAATGAATTAAAAACACTAGAGCGTAGTGTTATTATCAATAAATTAAGAAAAGGAATTTATGATTGTGTTGTTGGAATTAATCTTTTAAGAGAAGGATTAGATGTTCCAGAAGTTGCAGGTGTTTTTATTTTTGATGCTGATAAACCTGGTTTTTTTAGAAGTGATAAATCTTTAATTCAAATTATTGGACGTGCAGCACGTAATGCTGATGGTAAAGTAATTATGTATGCTGATGTAATAACACAAGCCATGCAAACCGCAATCAATGAAACAAAACGACGACGTGAAATTCAATTAGCTTTTAATTTAAAACATAATATTATCCCTAAAACAATTATTAAACCAATTCACGAAGATTTAAGTGGCCATGATTATAAACAAAATGCGGAATTATATGCTGCAAAAGCTTCAAAAAACGAGTACAATCAAAAAATCAAAGAATTAAAGAAAAAAATGGAAGAAGCTGCAAAAAAACGTGAATATGAAGTTGCTGCTCAATATCGCGATATGATTGTTGAATTAGAAGCCATTAAGCAAAGTGTAAAAAGCAAATAATAAATATATAATTATGTTTATTTTAATATTAGTTTTTTAATTAAAATTTATACTAATAAAGATTTAAAAAGGTTACTTTACGTATGGATAAAATAAAAGCTAAAATTGACGAATTAAAACAAAAACTAGACCAATGAAACTATGAATATTATGTTTTAGATGATCCAAGTGTGCCAGACCATGTTTATGATCAAACAATGCGGGAGTTAATCGAACTTGAAAATAATTATCCTCAATTTAAAACTAACAATTCACCAAGTGTAAAGGTTGGCGGCTTTGTTTCAGAAAAATTTAATAAAGTAAAACATAAAAGACCAATGTTATCACTTTCAAATGCTTTTAATGATGATGATTTAAAAAAATTTGATCAAGATAATCAAAATGCTAGTGTCGATTTAAAAGGGTACGTAGTTGAACCTAAAATTGATGGTTTAAGCATTTCTATTATTTATAAAAATGCCAAATTACACCAGGCAATTACAAGAGGAGATGGGATTAATGGCGAAGATGTTACTTCCAATATTTTAACGATTAAAGACATTCCTCACTATATTGATCAAAAATATAAAGACTACGAAATTGAAGTTCGTGGTGAAGTCTATATGGCTTTTCATGATTTTTATGAAATGAATGATAATTTAGAAGAAAGTGATAAAAAATTTGCTAATCCAAGAAATGCTGCTGCTGGAACATTAAGAAGTCTAGATAATTCAATTGTTGCAGAACGTAAATTAAGTGCTTTTATGTATTATTTGGTTAATGCACAAGAACTAGGAATTAAAACGCATTATGAAAGTATTCAATTTTTAAGAGATAATAAATTTAAAGTTAGTGATTTAATTGTTAAAGTCGATACAATTAATGAAGTTATTAATCAAATTGATTGTTATACTAAAGTGCGTGATAAACTTTCATATATGATTGATGGTATTGTTATTAAAATTAATAATTTAGAAGTTTATGATGAGATTGGTTATACTTCTAAATTTCCTAAATGAGCAATTGCTTATAAATTTCCAGCTAATGTTGTTAGCTCACAATTACTAGAAATTATTAACGATGTTGGGCGTACAGGAAAAATCTCATATGTTGCTAAAATTAAACCAATTTTATTAGATGGTAGTATGGTTGAATACGCTACTTTACATAACTTTGATTTTATTAAAGAAAAAGACATTCGAATTAATGATGAAATTAAAATTTATAAAGCAGGGGATGTAATTCCTTATGTTGATGGTGTTGATTTATCAAAACGTTTAGCAAATAGTGTACCTTATGAACCAATTATAAATTGCCCTTCATGCCAATCAGTTTTAGTACGTGAAAATGATGAAGTTGACCAACGCTGCTTAAATATTTATGGATGTAAAAAAATCAATATTGAAAAAATCGTTTATTTTGTTTCACGTAATTGCATGAATATTGAGGGAATGAGTGATGCCATTATTAATAAATTTTATGATGCTAATTTAATTAAAAACATTGCAGATTTATACTATTTGCAAAAACACAAAGAATTTATTTTAACTAGTGATTTTAAAATTAAAGAAAAAAGTTTTAGTAATTTAATTAATAGTATTAATAATTCAAAAAAATGTTCTTTAGAATTTTTATTAACAGCTTTTGGAATTCGTCATGTTGGACCAAATTTAGCTAAAAAAATAGCTAAACAATTTAAAACAATGACTGCTTTAATGCACGCTAATTTTGATGAATTAACTAATGTTGATGCATGTGGGGAAAAAGCAGCCTTATCATTAATTAATTGGTTTAATGATGAGCATAATGTTTCTTTAGTTAATCAATTACAACAAGTTGGTGTAAATATGGAATATATTGATGATTTTATTTATGATGATAACATCAATATAATTGATGAATATAAAAATAAAACTTTTGTTATTACTGGTTCATTTAGTATTAGCCGTGATGAAATTAAAACTATTTTAGAGAAATATTATCATGCAAAAGTTAAAAACAGTGTTTCTAAAAAAACAGATTATGTTTTAGTTGGCACTGAAGCGGGTACGAAATTAGAAAAAGCTAAATTATTAGGTGTGAAAATTATTGAAAATGAATTTTGAAAAAAGGATAATAATTTTTAAATTACTTGAATATTAATAATTTTAAGTTGTTTTTGCTGCTAAATTAAAATTATTGTAATGTTTTCTATGATATAGAAAATAATAATTTTGTAATAAATATGCTCTTAAAATAAAATTTAAAATGTATATATTTTATAATTAAGAAAGATAAAACTATTAAAATAATTGTAATGCATTATATTAAAGTTAAATTAACGCTTTAATTAAAGATAGTAAAGGTATTGGTGTAAAAATTATTGAAGATAAATATAACAAAAGAAAAAACAATTTTTAAAAAAAATTATAAAAAAAAACATAGTATATATTATTCAACATCTAAAATTATTAAAGACTACACACTAAGTGCAGTAATGTTAGGTTTAGGAATTTTGGTTGCATATTTAAGTCACTTTATTCGTTTTAATTTCTTAGCTTTTGATTTTTCTTTGTTTACACTTGTTTATTTAATTTATAAAGTTAAATATCGCTTTGTATATTTAGTTACAATTTTATTAAGTTTAGCTAATTTATTGCACGGAAGTCCTTCATGGATCGGAACAATGGTTTTAAGTTTAAATAACTTATTTTTTGTTACTATGGTTATTCTTTTTAAAAAGTTATTTATTCCAAAAAGACCAAAATTTTATCTTAATTTATGAGTTTTAGTATTAAGTTCATTCTTAACAACTGTTTTTAATGTGATTATGAACGGTATTCTTTACACTCCACTTTATTGATACACTTTTAAAATTACCCCAACACTGAATTTTTTAGAAGTACAAAAAATTTATGAAAAGCACCCGACTTTATTTTTGTTAAATATTAAATCATATTGATTAGGAATTATTGCTTTATATACAAGTTTTAATTTAATTAAAAACATCATTATTAGTTTTATATCATTAACTATATTAAAAATTTTTGCAGATAAAAAAACGATTATTACATATTAACAAGGAATAATTTATGAAATTATATGATTCTTATTCTAATCAATTAGTAGAAATTAATGATGAATTAATTTCAATTTATAATTGTGGACCAACCGTTTATAATCATATCCATATTGGCAATGCTCGGCCTTTAATTACTATGGACGTGTTATATCGTTTTTTAAAAAAACATAATATCAAAACTAAATATGTTTTAAATATTACTGATATTGATGACAAAATCATTAATTATGCTCTAGCTAATAACCTAAAAGAATTAGAGGTTAGTGAATATTATTTTAATGAATATTTAAAAATTAAAAAAGCTTTAAATACACTAGAAATGATTAATCCTAAAGTATCAACACATATGGATAAAATTATTGATTATATCCAAAAATTGATTGATAAACAAGCAGGTTATTTTATTGGTGATGATGTTTATTTTGATACAAAAAAAGCTTTAAATTACGGACAATTATCGAAACGTGATTTAGAAAATGATATTGTTGGTATGCGTATTGAAAGCGCAGCTAATAAACACAATCCTAATGATTTTATTTTATGAAAGAAAACAAATAAAGGTATTATGTGAAATACACCTTGAGGAATCGGTCGCCCAGGTTGGCATTCTGAATGCTCATGTTTGATCAACACTTATATTGGTGAACAAGTTAGTATTCATGGTGGTGGAATTGATTTAAAATTTCCCCACCATGAAAATGAAAATGCTCAAAATCAAGTTTTATATAATAAAAATTTAGCAAAAGTATGAATGCATTTTGGATTAGTTAATATTAATAATGAGAAAATGTCAAAATCTTTAAATAATTTTATTTTAGTAAAAGATTTATTAGCTGAATACGATTATCAAGTTGTGCGTTGGTTTTTTTATCAAGCAGATTATAAGCAACCAATTAAATTTTCGCATGAAATCATGAAGCAGAACGAAAAAGAAATTCTTAAAATTAAAAATGCTATTTATAACGCAAAAAACTATTTATACTTCAATAATCAACTAAAATCATTAACACAAATTGATCATTTTGAGCTTTTTGATGAACGCATTAATGATGATTTAGATTTTGTAGGTATTGTTGATCTAATTCATATTAGTGTTAAAAAAATAAATATTTTAATTAAAGAAAATAAGGATATGAATGAATTAAAACTGAATTTAACTCAATTATTATATATGTTAGATATATTGGGTATTAATTTTGTTGATTTGCATAATGATGAGAATTTAGCATTATTAAATACTTGAAAAAATTACGTTGATAAAAAAGATTATGTTAAAGCTGATGAATTAAGAAAACAATTAATTAATATAGGAATTTTATAAAATGAATTATAATTTTGGCAAAAAAGCATTATTAGATGCAATTGGTAACAAACAATCAATTTCAAAAGTGTATTTATTATCAAAAAATTATGAGTTAATTAATTTAATTAATAAAAATAAAATTACTTATGAAATTGTTAATGAAGCATGATTTAAACAATTTGATCATTCTTTAAACCATCAAAATATTGCATTTAAACTAGTCAAAAAAAACTTTCAAAAAACGAGTTTAGAATCTTTTTTAAAATTAATAAAAGATAAAAAAAATGCTTTAGTTTTAATACTTGATGAAATTGAAGATCCTCGCAATTTTGGAGCAATTATTAGAACTGCTAATGGTTTTGGTGTGGATGCTATTATTTATAAAAAGCATCACCAAGCAAGCATTAATGATTTAGTAATTAAAACAAGTATGGGTGCAATTAATTATATTTATATGATCGAAGTCAATAATTTATCAAATACAATAAAAAACCTTCAAGATGAAGGTTTTTGAGTTTATGCGACAAGTTTATTAAAATCACAACCATATGAAAAAGTTGATTATGCTAATAAAACTGTTTTTATTGTAGGCAATGAAAATAAAGGTGTGAGTCCATTAATTTTAAAAAATGCAGATCAAAGCATACGAATTGATATGTTTGGTGATGTACAATCTTTAAATGTTGGTGTAGCAACAGGAATTATCTTAGCGCATTATCGCACTAAAATAAAACCCTAGTTATTTTTTTATGATGGTTTATTTTTGTCTGTACATTTTCCAGTTGCAAAACACTCTGCAATACCAAATCAGACTTTATTAACTTCGTTGTGTTTTGACTTTCAGATTTTTTGATATTCAGTTTCGTTTTTATCATTTTTTAATGTAAAAAAATCAACGAACATTTTAAATTTTTGATTAATTTCCATGGGAAAAGTTAATAAAGCTTTTTCTGTTTGCTCTATAAATTCATTTCTTTTTTGTTCTTCAACAATTCGATTAAAGGCTTTTGTTAGTGTATCATCTCTACCATATACAATTCACTTAAAATATTTTTTAATTTGATCTTCAAATTTAGTAAAAAAGGCTTTAGTTTCATTAGTTAAAGATAATAACACTAAATTAAGTGAATTTAGGTATTGGTCTAGGTTTGAATTGATAGTAACGTTTTTTAATTTATTAAAACTACTTTGAATAGATTTTGTTAATTCTAAATATTCTTGCGGATTAAACTTTTCTCTTTCTTGATATTTTTGATCCTTAATAAAGTCCTGGTTATTAATAAATTTTAGAAACTTATTAATGTATGAATCTTCAATATTAAATAGTTGATCTATTATATTTTTAAATTTATGATCTAATTCTTTAATGAAAAGGTCTAAATTTTTTAATTTTAATTCAAGTTCTTCATTTTTGAAATCTAAAAGATTTTGATTTTGATTGATAATAGTTTGAATTTCTGTTGTAATTGGAGTGAAATTAATAATTTGATTAAAAAATGATTCTTTATTTCCTTTTAATAAATTATGATTAACTATTTGATTTAAATTTTCTAATTTAATGTTAATTTCTTTATTAAGATAAGCGTTTTGTTGCTTTTCTTTTTCTTTTTCTTTAGAAATTTTCTCTTGAATTTCATCTAATAATTTTTTTAAATCATTATAATTTTTAGTAATGACATCTAAATTATTTTGTTCATTAATTTTTAAAACTTTATTAATTTGATCATTTAAAACAGAAGCCTCCTTTTTAAATAATTCATTAGTTTTAATTTCATTATATATTTGTTTTGCATGTTGAGATAATTTTTTTAATTCAGTTAAATGTTGCTCTTTTTCTTTATTAGTACAAGCTACAATAACACTTGAAGTAGTAACTAAAAAAGATGTAATAACTAGTGATTTAATAAGAAGTTTATATTTATTTTTTTTCATAAGATTCCTTTCTATTTATAAATATCTTCATATTTTTCTGGATATAAATAGGCTAATTGTTTGATTTGTTGAATTAAAGATGTACGATTAGCGAAATTGTTTTTATCTCCAAAAAATCCAGAAATTAGAGAATCAAAAACAATCATACCTCCGGCTGTAAATTTTGCATTTTCATGGGCGCCAAAAGAAATCATTCCAACTAAATCACCATTTTCATCATAAACTACTGATCCTGATGAACCAGAACCAACATCAAAATATTGATTACTAATTTTAGTTGTCCCTACTGTTGATAAGTAATTATTAGTAGTAATAATATTTTCTTGGATTTTATCATATTTATTAATTTCATATTCACGATAGCGTGGAAGTTTGCCAGCATTAAATTCATTAATTGTCTCTGTTCTAGGGAAAGTTGACAAGTATCATTTTACATTTTGATTATCATCGAAATACTTAGTTTGATTACTTAATTTCAAAGGTTTTAGATCCTTAAAATTAATTATATGTCTAATAACACTCTGTTGTTCTTTTGTTAAATCATTAAAAGCAGGTGAATTTTCTAATTGACCATATTTTTGAAAAAAAGGTTTTAAATTAATGGTAATTAATGAAAAATCTAAACTTGCATTAGGATTAAAAAAACCTAAAGCGTTAACATGAGGGGATAATTTATTTTTTACTTGATGATCAAAATTAATGATCGATTCGATACTAATTTTTTCAGGAAAATTTAAAAATTGAAATTGATTTTGATTAGCTTCAAGTTTGCCATTTTTTTCAAGTGCATTGTAATAAGGATTTTTTTTATCATTTAATGTTTCATTTTCATGAATAATTTGGGGAACTAGTGGATCAAAATCTCCATTAGAACTATTACTTGATTCAAAGAGATCTTTATTACCTGTTTTGTTAATTGATTTAAAAGCTTGCGTACTATTTAAAACATGAGCACAACTAATTAGATAATAGCGATAATCATCATCATCATTAGGTTTAACCTTCCCTAGAACATTTCATGTACCATCTTGAATTAAACTTAATGAAATTACACGATCACGAGCATTTTTAATTGGTAAAAAATTCTGTTCATTGTTTTTATAAATTCTTGTTGTATATTGATTATTAGATTTATCATCTTCCATTATATCTATAGTAGTATTATTTAAATAATAAATATTAAAATTAGCCTTTGTTAAAAAATAAGATGAATCTATTGAAGAATTATGTTCTCAAATATTATCAAAAACACTAATGTTATTTTTAGAAATAATTTTAATTTTTAATTCATCATTTATATAAGATATTTGAAAACGAAAATCTTGCTTAATTTTTTTGTAGAGTTCATATTCGTACTCTTGATTTCCAATACCATAATTTAAAACAAATTCAGCATCTTCAATAACTTTTTTATTTTTTAAAGTTTTATAAGGGACTGCTAATGAAATTTGAGACCTTAACATAAGGTTTTTTCACAGGTTAGTTTCTTTGATGAGATTTGGATCTAAACCAAAAGTAATATTAAAAACTAAATTTTTTTCATTTACAAGATTTAAATTTTTAATCTTATTTATTTTTTTTGTTAATTGAAAATAATTATCTTTATCTTTTTTAAAGATCAAATCTGGATTATCTTTTAATGTAGTTTTATGTAAATTTTTGATTTCATTATTATTTACAAGTATAAAATCAGCTTTTTTAGTTATGAAATCATAAAAACCTTCGTTTGTTTTATTTTGATAAAATAAGTAGGTATTTTCATATTGAACTAATGAAATAAAATTTCGCAATGAATAATCTAAATATAAATTATTTTGATTAGATGCTCAAAGTTTATATAAGTCATTTAAAGTTAAATTTTTATTCTTTAAAGTTTGATATTTTGTTGAAAAAAACTGATTATTATTGTAATACAAATCAATAATTTTACGATCATTATATATTATATTTTTTACAAAAAAAGTACTTGTATTTAATTCTTTTACTTTAACAAAAGCAAAAGGCGTTAAACTATTATTATCACGAACACTAATTCTGTTTAATTTGTATAAATATCCATTATATAAATGAGGGATTTTGAATTTTCATAGCGATTTAAAAGGAACACGAACATACTGAATTGGTGGAGTATATTTTGCAATTAAACTTTGATTTTTTTTAGCTTCGCTATAATTTTCGTCTAGAGTAAACTCAAATAAAAAAATCTTGTTCTTATATAATTTTAAAGTTTGTTCATTAAAATCAAAAAATGCTGATCCATATACTTCATTTTCTTGCAAATAGAAATTAAGTTTTTTGAGTGTTAACTCTTCTTCAATTTGATTATATAAAAATAAATTTTTTAAATCACGTCCTAGTGATTCTACAACATCATCATACTGAATATGAGTAATGATAAATTTTGTTAATGATTTAGGAAAATCTTTTAGTGAAAAGCGTAATTGATTATTATTAATTTTTTCATATGAAATAATTTTGCTAAAAGGATTGGTTCAATCAAAATTTTTAATCAAAAGACGTTTATTTGTCGCATTTAATATTTTTTGTATTGTTTGTGAATCAGAATCATGACTAAAACTAACTGTTGCAATTTGGTTTTGCTTATCTATTTCAATTTTTTCAAATTTAAAGTTAGTGTGATGATCTGTTAGTTGGTTTTGTTTTGTTAAGAGCGTTGCTTGATTAAAGGGTAGTTGTTTAAAATTATCTTCATTTTGAATAAAATTAAAATAATTATTAAATTCTTGGTTATTTTTCTGCATTGTTATTAAAGAAAGATCACTAGTTTTTTTTATGTTTTGCGGTGAAGATAATAATTGTTTTAATGCAAAAGGACGATAATCATTATTTATTAATTCATCATTAATATATTTTGTTTCAATAACACTTTGCTTCTTATTGATTTCTAAGTTTTGTGTATATTCTTTAGTTTGGTTATGCAAACTGAGTTGGTATTGAACAAAAAAATTATTTGACTTTTGTTCAATAATAACTTTTTTAATTATTATTTTAGCTTGCCCCAAGTCACCCACAACTTTAATTTTATTAATTTTAATTATTTGCTCATCTTCATTTTCAAAAATATCATATTTAAATTTAATGTTTTTTGCTATTATGTCTAAATTTTTAGTATCTTGATTCGTAATTGTAGAAGACGAAAATGTTTTTTTGTTATAAGAACAATTAGATAATGATATAGTTATTGAACCAAGAATTATTGTTGATACAACACCTATTGATAAGTTTTTTAATATTTTTTTTTGCATATAATGTCAATAATTTTATTTTTTTTAAAGGATTTTAATTATATATTAAAAAGAATAAAATTTTTTAAAAAGAATTGATAAATAAAGATAAAACGGCGTTTTGTTAAAATCAACACCGTTTTATCTTTAAATCTTTTTGTTAATTACTTTCTTTTCTTTAATCTTTGTTATTACTATTATTATAATTGGTGTTATGAATATTAAAAAGCAAATAATTGTTAAAACAATTACACCAATTAATGCTGATTCATAATGATTTGAGTATTCAAATGAATTATCAATTTTATTATATTGGTGTAATTTATCTAAAAAATTAAGATATTTCAAATAATCACCTTGATGATAATAATCAATTTCGATTCCAAAAATAATTGCAAAAGCCAAAAGAATGCAAAAAACTATTCCTAAAAAAGCTGACCCAATAATCTTCATAATTTTCCTTAATTTATTTTTAATTATTTTAACATAGATTAAACTAGATAAATTTAAAACATAATTAATTTATTTTAAGGGCTATTTATTTTTTAAAAAAAATAAAAAAAACAAGAAGAAAATTCCTCTTGTCTTTATTATTTTATCGATCTTTATAAGCGATTAAAATTGATTCGTTTAATTTAATTTTAGATTTTAATTGAAGTTTTTTCTTATCATCTTCTTCATTATTTAAATCATGTTTTAATTGATTTAACGAAGAATTAATTTCATCAATTTGAATTTCATCTAAAAATTTAAAATAGTCACTAAAAACACGAACTTGATGTTGTTCAATATAAACTATACCATCTAATAATAATAGTGGTTTACGTGGAGTATTTGGTAATTCACGAATATAAGCAACATGGTTTTCAATTGTTGACATCAAAGGGTTATGGTCAGGTAAAACGGTAATTCGTCCTTCTGATGTTTTTAATTCAACACTATACACATCTTTTTCTAAAATTTGTGCATAAGGTGTAACAATTTTTAATTTAGTTAAATTAGCCATTATTTATTTTTTGCTGCTTTTTCAAAAACGTCATCAATTTTACCAACATATAAGAAATGTTGTTCATGAATATCATCACATTCACCATCAAGAATTTTTCTAAATCCTTCAATAGTATCTTCAAGTTTAACTGATAATCCAGGTTGACCAGAGAATTTTTCAGCAACGTGGCTTGGCTGTGATAAGTAGTTACGTACTTTACGTGCGCGCATTACTAATTGACGATCTTCTTCGCTTAATTCATCCATTCCAAGAATTGCAATAATATCTTGTAATTCCATAAATCTTTGTAAAATTTCAATTACACGACGCGCAACACTGTAGTGTTTTACACCAACAACTAATGGATCTAATAAACGACTTGTTGATTGTAGTGGTGAAATTGCTGGATATAATCCCAATGAGGCAATAGCTCTATCTAAAACAACTTTAGCATCTAAGTGTGAAAAAGTTGTTGCTGGTGCGGGGTCAGTTAAGTCATCAGCTGGAACATAAACAGCTTGAACCGATGTAATTGATCCTTTTTTAGTTGATGTAATTCGTTCTTGTAATTGACCCATTTCAAAAGCAAGTGTTGGTTGATAACCAACTGCTGATGGCATTCGTCCAAGTAAAGCAGAAACTTCTGAACCAGCTTGTGTGAATCTAAAAATGTTATCGATAAATAATAAAACATCTTGACCAAAAGCATCACGGAATTCTTCAGCCATTGTTAAACCGCTTAATGCGACGCGCATACGTGCTCCTGGTGGTTCATTCATTTGTCCAAAGACAAGAGCTGTTTTATCTAAAACATCTGACTCAGCCATTTCATAGTATAAATCATTTCCTTCACGTGTTCTTTCTCCAACTCCAGCAAAAACTGATAAACCACCATGATTTTTAGCGATGTTATGAATTAATTCTTGCATTAAAACTGTTTTACCAACTCCAGCACCACCAAATAAACCGATCTTACCACCCTTTGCAAAAGGTACAAGTAAGTCGACAACTTTAATTCCCGTTTCTAGGATTTCAATTGATTCTGCTTGTTCGGCGAATGAAGGTGCAGGACGATGAATTGGCATACGTTTACCTGTTGGTGCAGGTTGTTCATCAATTGGATCACCAGTTACATTGAACATACGTCCAAGTACTTGTTTACCAACAGGCATTGTGATTGGTTTTTGAGTATTAATTACCTCTTGTCCACGTACTAGTCCATCAGTTGTATCCATTGCAATACATCTTGCAATATTATCACCAACTAATTGAGAAACCTCAAGTACTAATTTAGAACCATGATTGTTTAATTCTAAAGCAGTGTTAATTTCAGGCAATCATTCAGAGGGAAAACGCACGTCAACAACAGGGCCCAAAATTTGGTTAATTTTACCTTTTTTAACTTCTGTCATATTTTGCTCCTTATTGTTTATAGTTTCTAATCATCACTACCAGCAACAATTTCAGTAATTTCACGAGTAATTTTACCTTGGCGTAATGTATTGTAAATTAATTTATAATTTTCAGCCAATGCTTTGGCATTTTTTGTAGCTGCATCCATTGCATTGCGTCGTGATGCATTTTCAGAGATTTTTGATTCAATTAATGAACCATATAGAACTGTTGCAATATAAGTAGGTAGAATTTTTTTAACAAGCTCAAACTTGTTAGGTTTAAAAATAATATTATCTTTTGCTAATTCAATAGTTTCAGCAAGATGATCTTTAATTAAAGCTGTCTTATCGAATGGAAGAACATCTATAACACTTACTTCAAAAGTAATTGCGTTAATAAATTTAGTATATATAATACAAATTTTATTAACTTCACCTTGTGAATATAATTCAAGAGCCTCGCGCGCAATTTGTAAACTCATGTCAAATGTTAAATCATTATCATTTAAATTCAAATAAGTATTAACTTGATCAACACGACCTGATAAACGCATAAAGTCATGTCCTTTTTTTCCAATTGTAAATGTTATATCAGTTTCATTTACAATTTTAGAAATTAATTTATTAACATTATAGTTATAAGAACCCGCTAAACCCATTGTTGAATTAATAGTGATATATAAAGTTCGATCTTTCGCATTTGGAATTTTTAAAAATTCAACATCATCAACAACAGACAATAATAACCCAATAACATCATAGTAATCATGACAATATTCTTTAATTGCAGCTAAACGATCACGCTGACGTTTTAATTTTGCAGTTGCCACTAGTTTCATTGCATTCGTAATCTTAGCAGTTGTTTGAACTGAGTTAATTTTTCGTTTCATTGCATCTAAAGACATACTAGTTTGCCTCTAAATTTAAATTTATTTGTTGTAAAGAATTATTTAATTTTTTAGCCTTTTTTTGATTTTTAACTTCAAGTTTTGCAAGTTTATAAGCTTGTTTTTCTTCAGCACTTTTTTTAGGTGAAAATACAGTCGCTAGTTTAACAACAATAATTATAAAAGTAATCATTTGTGGCATCATAAATACAATAAATACTCAATTATATGCAATATAATTTGGATTTTGATATTGTATAATGGTTGATAATTTTGCAAGAGATTTTATTCCTTGAGCTGCTAATACAGGATTTTGTGAGTTAGCTAATTGTGAGAATAATTGATTATATTTGTAAAATCAACTATTTTCTCAATCACTTAATACTTTTGTTACAAATCCTCATGTTCCATTATGATTAATAAATTTACTATGCGCATGATAATGAAGAGCTTCATATAATTTTGGATCGTTATTTTTATTAGTATTATTAATTAATGACTCCATTGTTTTTCCATTAATCAATTGATCGTGAATTGTTTTATACAATTCTTGATAATTAGCGTGTTGATCATAACCTAATCATGACATTAAAGAATGATTATCACCACTAACATCAGCTACTTTACCAATAATTTGACCTTGATCATTAACTAATGCTCTTGCATTTTCAAAACCTTCATTTAATAAACCAACCATTGTAAACGCTATTGTTAATCCTACTATAAATATAACTAATGCTGCTATAAATCAAGGCGTAAAGACTTGTTTAATTTTTGGAAGTTTGCTGAATTCAGCAAAGCTTTTATTCATTTTAATTTGATTCATTATTTAAGATAAGTGAAACCACTTGGTCCTTTATTCATATTAAAACTTGCTAAATCTTTTGGCTTACGATATTTATAAACTTTAGAAGCTAATAAAGCATGTGCTTCTTTGTGTGAGTTAAAATATTCTAAATATTCTTTACGTGATGAAATTACTGAACTTGAACGATATTTATTTCAAGAAGTGTTTACTGAATTAACATCAATCTTTAATAAATCAAATTCACCAACAACTTTTTGTACTGGACTTGTGACATAAACTAATACTTTTTCAACTGGATATTTAGGTGTTACTTTAAAGAAAACAACACTTTTAGCATTATCAAACAATTGTTCTGCTTCATTTGATGAAATTGAAATCATAATTGTTTGTTTTTCAACTTCAGAAACAGCTGAATCTGAGAAGACTCAATTACGATTCTCGCGTTCATCTAGAATTGCTTCATCATGCTCAATTTCAGCAACTGGTACTAAGACTTCTAAATCATCATCTTTAGATTCATCATTATCTACCTCACCGCTTTGTTCAACGGTTTCATAAATTGAATATTCATGGTTTGTATCTTCTAAAACTTGTTGACCTTCGATTTTTTCTTGGTTTTCAGCTATTTCAAATTCATGATGTTCACAGATAATTTTTTCTGGCTCAACTTCTTCAAAAATATGATTTTCTTCCATTTTATTAGTTTCAAGAATTTCTTGTGGTTCAACGAAATCTTGAACTTTTTCTTCTATTTGAACAGCTTCAGATGTTTCTGTTGTAGGTTTTAAACTAACTTCTTCATTAATAAAATTAAAATCATTTTCACCATCAACAACAATTGATTCATTCTCATTAAAGAATTTATCAAAGGCTGTTTGTTCAGCTTCTTCACAAGGTTTAAAATCTTGTGAATTATTTAAGAAACTGTTAATTGCTTTTTGTATAGCACATCTAAATGCTGGGGTATTTTCTTTATCAAAAGCTTTCTTATCTTCAAGATCAGCACGTAGTTTTGTTCCTTTAAAGTAATTTAATAAGTACTCTTTAAAATCTTGAATACGTTCTACTGGAACTTGAGGAATAAGTTTTTCTTTAACGGTAAACAAAATGATCGCTTCATCAGTTTGATTATAAGGTTTATTAGGAGCTTGCTTAATAACAGCCATAACTGCTTTACCAAGTTTTAGAATACGTTTAGTTTCATCATCCAAATCACTACCGAATTGACTAAATGCTTCAAGTTCGCGATAGTTAGCTAATTCTAATTTTAATGATGCTCCAGTTTGTTTAACTGATTTAATTTGTGCAGCAGAACCTACCCGACTAACTGATTGCCCTGCATCAATTGCAGGACGTTGACCAGCATTAAATAATGATGTCATCATAAAAATTTGCCCATCAGTAATTGAAATTACATTTGTTGGAATATAAGCTGAAATATCACCAGCTTGTGTTTCAATAATTGGTAAAGCAGTAATAGATCCTGCCCCTAATTCATCTTTTAGTTTGCATGCACGTTCTAATAAACGACTGTGTAAGTAAAAAACATCTCCAGGATATGCTTCACGACCAGGCGGACGACGTAATAATAAGGATAAAGTACGATAAGCAATAGCATGTTTGCTTAGATCATCATAAACAATTAAAACATCTTTTCCTTGATGCATTCACTCTTCAGCAATTGTTACTCCTGTAAAGGGAGCAATATATTGCAAAGCAGGTAATTCTGAAGCATTAGCTGTAACAACAGTTGTATATTCCATTGCTCCATGAGCTTCAAGTTCACGAACAACATTTGCGATTGTTGAGTTTTTTTGACCAATTGCTACATAAACACAATTTACATTACGGCCTTTTTGATTAATAATAGCATCAATTGCAATTGTTGTTTTTCCAGTCTGTCGGTCACCAATAATTAATTCTCTTTGGCCCTTACCAATTGGGAACATTGCATCAATTGATAAAATTCCGGTTTCAAGTGGTTGATGAACAGATTTACGGTCCATAACACCAGGTGCAATTTTTTCAATTACACTAAATTTATTTGCAACAATATTACCTTTATTATCAACTGCCTTACCTAAAGCGTCAACAACACGACCTAACATTACATCCCCAACAGGAACTTCAACAATTCTTTTTGTACGATAAACACGATCGCCTTCTTTAATATTTGAATAATCACCTAAAAGAACAACACCAACAGCATCTTCTTCTAGGTTTAAAGCCATTCCTTCAACACCATTTTCAAAACGTACAATTTCATTTAACATGACATTATCAAGGCCATCAACCAATACAATTCCATCACCTAACGAAATTACATTGCCGACCTCTAAGGTTAAAGCTTTTTCAGAAAATTTCTTAATTTGTGATTTTATATCACTAATTAATGAATGATTTTTATTATCTGTCATTTTTACGCACCTTCTTTCTCTTTCGTATTGATGATTTGATTTAGTTTTGTTTTTAGAGAAGAATCAATTATTTCCAAGTTGATTTTTAATGATATACCACCAATTAATGATGGATCAACGATAAATTTAATGGGTCTTTCATCGCCAAAACGACTAATAACAGTTTTTTTAATTCTTTGTTTTTGTTCATCATTCAATTCAAAAGCAGTTTTAATTTCAATAAAACGAGTTTGATTAGAATATGCTTTTAAACGATTGGCGATAATTTTTGAATATTTTGCTAGTTTAGTATTACTTTGCATAATTACTTCCTAATTTACCTTTTTTACAATATTAAATAATTTAGTTTTTAAACTATTATCTAAAACTTGCGATTCAAAATTAATTGAAAGTCCTCCAATAATTGATTTATCAACAACAACAATTGGTTCTATTTTTTCACACACATATTTCTTTTTTAAAGATTGCAGAAGGCGATCAATTTGATTTTTTGTTAATTCATAAGCAGTTGTTATTAAAACTTTTTTAACACTTAAAGCTTCATTAACAAAATCCAAAGCTTTTAAAACTATTTTTTTAAGTAGTTTAACCGATTTAACATCAATTAGTAGATCAATTAAACTAATTAAATAAATATCAATCTCACCTTCTAGATTTTTAATCACAATTTGTTTTCTTTCATTACGATCACGAGCAGGATCACCAACAGCTTCAAAAAAAGCTGGAACCTCTTCAATGATAGAATTAATTGTTTCCAAATTATGTTTGTATAAATCTAATTTTTTTTCTTCTTTAGCAATTTCAAAAATTGAATAAGCGTATTTTTCAACTGGTTTTAATGAAGATTTCATAAATTATTTTTCATTATTTTCTAATTCTTTAATGAATTGATCAACTAGTTTATCATTATCTTCTCTAGACAATTCTTTTTTCATCAATGCTTCAGCTGCAATATAAGCAGCTTCACGAGCTTCAGATTGTAAACGTTCAAGATTTTCTCTACGTTCATTAGCAATGCTAATTTTAGCAGAACTAATAATTTTATCAGCAGCTTCACGTGCTTCTTTTTCTAATGATTCACGTAAAGTTAATGATTCACTTTTAGCTTTTGCAATAATTTCTAACGTTTGTGCTTGTGCTGCTAAATGTTCAGATTTAGCGTTTTCTAAATATTGTAAAGCTTCTTGTTTAGCATTTTCTGCATCTGTAATTTCTTTAGCAATATATTCACGTCTTTTATCTAGCATTTTATTTGTTGGTTTTCATACCAATCATAATACTAATGAAAAAACGACACACATTGCAATAACTTGAGCTATAAATACTCATACATTAGGGAATAGTGTATTAATAATCTCTGCTGGATTTAATTCTGGAATATCACCAGTACATGAAGTCAACAGTGGTACAACTATAATTGATAAAGAAAGAACGGATAATATAGCTACTAAATGCTTTTTATTTAATTTCATAACGTTACTCCCTTAATTAATTTTCATTATTTTTATTTAATAAATTTATTTAAAAAAAGAAAATACAATTAAGCAACGAAAATAATTAAGATAGAAACAATAAGTGCATAAATAGCAACAGCTTCAGCCAATGCTAAACCAACAATCATTGTACT
This sequence comes from Ureaplasma parvum serovar 3 str. ATCC 27815, assembly GCF_000019345.1. Lineage (NCBI taxonomy): Bacteria > Bacillati > Mycoplasmatota > Mycoplasmoidales > Mycoplasmoidaceae > Ureaplasma > Ureaplasma parvum. Next base: position 177,083 of record NC_010503.1, read on the forward strand.
TAAAATCTTTGGTTGTGCTTCTGGGTTACGAGCTACAGCTTGTACAGCATTAGCTGTAGAAAAACCTTGCATTAAACCAACTGCACCAGCTGCTAACATTGTAATTCCTGTACCAATATATTTACCTAAGTAAGCAATTCCTGCACCGTTTGCAAGTGAACCTACATTTTCAGAAGCAATTGCTGGTAAATTAGCTTCAATATGTGATGAAATAACATTTGTAATATCAATAAATGATGACATAAATATCTCCTAAATATTTTTTAATTTAATTAAACGTTAATAAGTTTTTTATAAAACTACTTGAGCCTCATTATTTTGAATTTGATTTTGAGTATCAAGTTCTGCTAATTTTTTAGCAGCAAGTTTTTCGGCTTTTTTATGCGCAAGATGAGCGTGGTGTTCTTCACCTTCTTTGATTTCAAGACCTCAGTTAATACTTGTTAATAATGTAAATACAAAAGCTTGAATTGTTCCTGCAAAACAAGTAAAATAACCAATTAAGATTGGTAAAATTACTACTGCAGCAATTAATGATACACCAACTCAAGGAACTACGTTTGTAAAACCTGCAAATGCTCAATATGTTATGTTTAATAAAATTGCAGCAGCAGAGATATTACCTCATAAACGGAATGTTAATGAAATAATAGGGGTTAATTTAGAAACGATTTCCAAAGGGTTTATCATAATTGGAAAACCTTTAATTTTAAAAGCAAATTTTAAAAAGAATGAAGCTTTTTGGTATTTTAAGGCAACAATTTGACCACCGATCACGGTTCCAAGAGCCATTGCTAATGGAACGGCAGATGCAGTTGTTGCTTCTTTGAAACCAAATAAAGAAACTAAGTTAGCTGTAAAAATATAACAAAATGTAAATAGTACATAAGGTGCTAATTTAACATGTTTAGCGCCCATTGTATCAACAACTAGTCCTCTAAAATAATCAACAATCATTCCAATAATAATTACAAAACGGTTTGGCACATCATGTACAGTTAACTTTTTAACCATACTAAAATAAATCAACGAAACTGTTCCAATAATTAAAGTTACCATAATGATTGCAGCAATATGTGGAAGTGCAATCATTATATCAAGCGGGCTATAATTTTCCACTGTTTCACCTCCAATGAATAATGAATTATTTTTTTTCTCCTTTATCTTTTTTAATTCCTAAATAAATTTGCATCCCCATTTGGATAAAAAACATAAAAAATGTTAAAACAAATAATGAGATGGTCTCAAAAATAGATTGATAAAGGTTAACAAGATTACCAATGATCAAAGGCACTAATATTAGAAAATTAAATAAAATGTAAATAGTGCCAAAAGCAAAAAAATTTGCTGGTAATCGACGATATTTTTTGGGATTGACACCTAAATTATTCATTTTTAAACGCTTATTTAATAATTTAGAAATAATGAAAATTCGTAAAAGTGTAATTCCAAATCCAAAAGGAATAACTAACAAGTAACTATAAAAAAAAGATCAACTAGCTTCTAATAAAATACCCAAAAAAACAAATACCACAAACGATACTGATAGAAAGGGTAAAAAAATTATTAGATAACTATTGATCATTCTTTTAAGATTCACATTTAATCATTCTCTTTTAAAAAATTAGCCAAAACAAGTTGGCTTGCTTATATTATAAATAAAAAATGATGTTTTTATATATTTTAATTACACGTTATTACTTAAAAAAACGAGTTTGTATTATAACTATAATAAATTAGTGCTTTTTATTAAAGAATAATCACTAATAAATATTAAATGAATTATTAAAACAAAAGATAAGGAATACAAGAAGGTATGGATGAACAAATTTTTATTCAATTATTAGAAAACAATCTAACAAATTCAAAATCATATGTGACTCAACCAATAATATTAGAATTTAAAACGGATGTTTTTTTGATTATAAATCAAATTTTAAAACAATATAAAAAAGGTAAAATTATCAAAAATAATACAAATGAAATTATTTTAGAAATTGATAATAAATTAATTTCTATAACAAATTTAGATATCAATAAATTTCATTCGTATCAAATTGTTAATATTAATGAAAATAAAAATATTTATAACGAAAGGAATAGTTTAATTTTATTTGATTTAGTAAATTATATCATTGAAAAAAATCAAAATTCTATCAGACACATTAATTTTTGAACGATTCAAATGAGTGTAGTTAATTGAATTTATTTTATTACTTATAATTTTAACAATTCATATTTAATTGATCCAAATTGAAAAAAATATGTTTTTAAAATTAAAAAAGATGAATCTAAAGGTGTAATTAGTACCAATTTATTACATAATTATGGTTTTGTGGATTTTGTTGTACAGTCTAAATCACAGAATTTTTTAAAAGCTTATCGTGTTCAAGATGAAATTCTAAAATCTGTTTTAAATTTAGGCGATAACTTAAATAATGAATTTTTAGAAGAAATCATGAGAAAATATGATACATACAAAATAATTGATAGAGATCATAAATATTTAGTGATCAATATTGAATAAATTATAATATATAAAATATAAATAAAATCTTATTAACTTAAAATTTAAATTAGGAGATTATATGATTTTTTTAAAGAAAATAGAAGCACATGGGTTTAAATCATTTGGGGAGCCAGTTGTTATTGAATTTAAACACCCAATGACTGGAATTATTGGTGCAAATGGAACAGGAAAATCAAACATTATTGATGCTCTTAAATGAGTAATTGGTGATCAATCATTAAAAAGCATGCGTGCTCATAAAAATGATTTATTGTTTAGTGGTGGAAGATATGCACCGAAAGCCCATATTGCACGTGTTAATTTATATTTTAATAATGTTAATAATGTTTTATATACACAACATAAAGAAATTAAAATTTCACGAGTGTTGAATATTAAAACAAACGAAAATACTTATTATATTAATGATGAAGTTGCTCTTTTAAAAGATATAACAGATATGTTTTTAGATAGTGGATTATCAAAAGGTTCTTTAGGAATTATTAGTCAAGGTGCAGTGTCATGATTTGCTGAAGCAAAACCGAATGAACGACGAAAAATGTTTGAAGAGGCCTCTGGAATCGGGCGCTATTCAAAGCGAAAGCAAGAAGCGTTAAATTCACTAAGTCGTGCAAACGAAAATTTAGCTCGTTTAAATGACATAGTTGCTAATTTAAAAAAAGAATTGGCGAAATTACAAAAGCAAGCAATGCGTTTTAATGAATATAAACAAATTAAGGACGAATTAACAAAATTAGATTTAGTGATTATAGTACGTGATATCATTCACTGACAAAAACAATTGAATGATATTCAAGAAAATTTAAAAGAATATAAAAAAGAATATAATAAACAAAAACCATTAATTCAAAGTAAAAAAAATGAAATTGAAAGTTTACGAGTAATTTCAGATAGATATGCAAAAGAATACACTAATTTAGAATTTGAATATAAAAAATTAGAAGATACAATAAACGATTTGAATCTTAAATTATCTCTAACTAAAAATACACTTGAAACAACCGCTTTTAATGCAACAAATACACAAGAAAGGATTGATGCTTTTGCTACTTTAATTAAAACAACGGAAATAGAATTAAATAATAATAAAAAAAATATTAATGAAAAAAAAGATCAACTTAAAGATATTCAAAAACAAAAATTAGAACTTGAATCTCTTAAAACAAAACAAAAAAATAATTTGGATACCATCATTTGAGAAATTGCTAGTAAGAATTTAAAAAAAGAAATGTTAGAAGAGCAATTTAAACGCCAAACTGAGAATGAACGTGGTGTAAAAACAATTATTGATTCACAAAAAGCATTAGTTGGTGTTTATGGAACAGTTGCGCAGAATATTTCTACAAAAACAGAACACGAATTAGCAATAAGTACAGCTTTAGCTAAAGGAATCAATAATATTATTGTTAAAAACAATCAAGCAGCTGAAAATTGTATTAATTTTTTAAAGAAAAATAATGCAGGTGTTGCTACTTTTTTACCGATTGAAAATTTGCAGGCTAAAAGCATTAAACCAGAATTTTATGATGTATTAAAAGAATTAGAGGGGTTTGTAGGAGTTGCTAATGAACTAGTAAAAATTAATGTAAATTATAAAATTTCTATTGATTATCTATTAGGAAATACAATTATTGCTAATAATTTAAAAAACGCTATCATTCTAAGTGAATACACATATAAAAATTATAAAGTAGTCTCATTAGAAGGTGACATTGTTTTTGGTGGTGGTGCCATTTCTGGTGGAAGTAATAGTAAAAAAAATATTATTTTAAATCTAGAAGAAAAAATTAAAGAATTAGATTTAAAAATAAAAAAATTAAATGAAGAACAAATTGAATTAAATAATTTACATAACCAAACAAAAAAGCAATGACAAGAATATTATAATAGTGAACAAATTATAAATGGTATTTTAAATAATTTAATTACTACTAACAATAGTCTTTCTGATAATTTAAATAATTATAAAAGTCAATATGAGGCTTTAAGCGCTACAAAATTGTCTAAAGAAGAGATTGAATCAAAGATAAGTGATAATTGAAATGAATATAATAAAAAAAAGAATGAATTAATTAATTTAAAACAAAAAATCCAAACTTTAAAAGCAAATTTAAACACTGCTAATCTTAATAAGAATGAATTAGAAATAACATATAATAAGGAGCTTGAAGATTTTTATAATCTTGATAAAAATATTACTTCGTGTGAAAGTAATATAGATAATCTAAATTATTCGATTCAAAATGTACAAACAAGATTAGTAGATAATTATAAATTAAGTGTTGAGAATGCTATTGAAACATATCAAAATCAAGAAATTGATATGAGTGAATCAGCAGCACGTTTAAGAATCGAAAGTTTAAAAATTGACCTTGAAAAATATAATGATATTAATTTAAATGCGTTAGAGGAATACGAAGAAAAACAAGCAGAATATGATTCTAATTTTTTAGAGTATGAAAATTGCAAGCAAGCGGTTGATCAAATTAGTAGTTCAATTCAAGAATTAGATAAAAAAGCTAAAGCTGATTTTATGCGTGTTATTCGTGAAACAAATAAATTAATGCCAGAGATTTTTGAATATTTATTTGGTGGAGGATCTTGTGCAATTAGTCTTAATGATCCTAATAATATTTTAGAATCAGGTGTTGAGATAATTGCTAATCCACCAGGTAAACGTGATGTTCCATTATCTGCACTTTCAGGTGGGGAAAAAACAATGGTAGTATTGGCAGTTTTATTTGCTTTATTAAAAATTGCAAAATTTCCATTAGTTATTTTAGATGAAGCTGAAGCAGCTTTAGATGCAAGTAATGTTGCAAAATTCGGTGCCATTATCGCTAAGTATAGTGATGAAACACAATTTTTAGTTATTACTCACCGCGAAGGAACAATGAAAAGTTGTGGTTATCTTTTAGGTACAACAATGATGAATAACGGAGTAACAACATTACTAGAAGTTGATTTAAATGATACAAAAATAAAATATGAAAGTGAATTATAAAAATGGGTTTTTTTAAAAAAATATTCAATAAAATTCTAGGAAAAAAAGACACAGAACAAATATCACAAGAGATTTCACAAAAAAATGAAGAAAATCGTATTTTAAAATTAGAGGATAATTCGATTAATAAATTTAATGAAGGATTAAGAAAATCATCTTCTGCTTTAACTGATGCTATTAACGAATTAGCAGTTAAATATATAGATATTGATGAACGATGATATGAACATTTAGAAGAAGTTTTAATTAGTTATGATGTAGGCTATGTTGCAACTAATAAAATTATTGAATCAATTAGAAATGAAATGATTTACCAAAAAGTTAATGATCCTGATTTAATAAAGTCTATTATTATTGATAAAATTTTTATTTATTATATTCAAGATACAGAAATTAATACAGCAATTAATTTAAAAGAAAATCAAACTAATGTAGTTTTGGTGGTTGGGGTTAATGGCGTTGGTAAAACAACATCAATCGCAAAAATCACTAAAAAATTCATTGATGAAAATAAAAAAGTTCTCTTAGTAGCTGGAGATACATTTAGAGCAGGTGCTGTTGAACAATTAAAAGTTTGAGCACAACGCTTAGGTGTTGACATTGAATTACCTAATAAAGAGGGTCAAGATCCTGCTTCTGTCATATACGCTGGAGTTAAAAAAGGTTATGAACAAAAATATGATTTAGTAATTTGTGATACATCAGGTAGATTACAAAATAAAATTAATTTGATGAATGAATTAAAAAAAATTCATGATGTAATTCATAAATTTGATGAATACGCTCCGCACGAAACTTTATTAGTTTTAGATGCCACTCAAGGCCAATCAGGAATTAATCAAGCAAAAGCATTTAACGAAGTAACGAAAATTTCAGGGATTATTTTAACTAAAATGGATTCTACAAGTCGTGGGGGAATTGTATTAGCAATCAAAGATGCTTTTAATATACCTGTGAAATTGATTGGTTTAGGCGAAAAATTAGAGGATTTAAGTGTATTTGATTTAGAAATGTATGTTGATAGCATAGTTTTAGGAATGAAATTAGATGTTAAATAAGAATAAACGTTGATATTTGATTGCTTTATATGATATTTATCAAGGATTATTAACAACAAAACAATGTGAATATTTTAATTTACATTATTTTAAAGATTTGTCGTTTTCTGAAATTGCTGAACTAAAAGAAATTTCAAAAAGCGCTATTAGTGATTGTTTAAACAAAGTGTGTGACCAATTATTAAAATATGAACAAGCACTTTTAATTTATGAAAAAAACAAAAAGCGTAATGATTTATATACATTAATCAACGATTCTGAATTAGTTAAAAAATTAAAAGATATATAAATTTCTTATTAAAATAAAAAGAAAGAAACGGTTATTAAATTAACAACGTTTCTTTCTTTTTTTAATTTTGAATGTACATAAATCTTATTTAAAAGGATTTATATTACTTATAGATATCCTCATATTTTTCTGGATATAAATAAGCTAATTGTTTAATTTGTTGGATAATCGAACTATTGTTAGCTCTATTTTCCCGATCACCAAAAAACCCACTAATTTGACTATCTATTAAACTTCAACCTATAGTTTCTCACGTTGGATGACCATTTTTACTTGGAGTTCTACCAGTTGCAATTGATCCAACGAATCGTCCTTGTTCATCATATAAACTAGTTCCAGATGAACCACCCGCAGCATCTATATAGTCAGTACTAATTGTTGTATATGGTATATCTGATTTATATAAAACGCCCTTACCACCTGTGACAAAATTAGTATTTACAGAATCGATTTTTTGTATATTATATTCACGATAACGTAGTTCGCCAACCCCCATTGAATTTTGGTTAGTATTTGTATAACGAGGGAAAGTGCCAATATACCAATCAACATCTTGGTTGCTTCTAACATATCTTGTTTGTGGACTAACCTCTAATGGTTTTATATTTTTTAAACTTAAAAAATATTTTATAACACTAGTTTCTTCTGGAGACAAAGTTTTATTATTGTAAATAAACGGTTTATTTAAATCTTGATTTTTAAAAGCTTCAAAAATTGGTTTTAGATCGATACTAACTACTGACCAATCTAATTCACTTATTTTATCATCATATCTACCTAAAGCATTGTAGTGTTTATATATATTATTTTTTTGTAAACAAAAATCCATTACTTTTTCAAATTTTAATTTAAAAGGAAAAGCAAAATATTGAAGTTGATTTTTTCCTGGAGTATCTTGGTTATTAACACTACTATAATTATAATATGGTTGATATTTATCTTTATTTAAATCATTTTGACTAATTGTTTGAGGAATTACAACTGTATAATCTGCAAAATTCGAATATGTGTATTTTTCATTTCCATCATCATCGTAGATAGTTTTTTTATTTAAATTAATACTTTCATATTCCATTTTTCCAGCCCAATTTATTTGGGGATTATATCAACTACCACCACTACCAATAACATGATGATCAGTTAACATATAATAACGATAATCATTTGGATCATTTGGTTTTACCTTACCTAAAAAATTTCAAGTACCATCACTTGTTAAACTAAAAGTAATCGTACGCTCACGAACTTGTTTTATTGCCGCTTTTGACATTTCATTTTCATTGTCTTTTAAAATTCTTGCGGTATAAGATTTCTTTTTAAATTCCTCTAATTTTTTATCGATAATAACTTCATTATTATTTGTTAATCAATTAACAATAAAATCATATCTTCCAATAAAATATGACGGTTGATTTGAATTATTGTGTTTTCAAACGTAATCATAAAGCTTAATATTATCATTGCGTGGCTTAACTTCAACTTTTATCTTTGAACCATTTAAAAAGACATTAAATTTTAATTGTGATTTAATTTGTTGATAGATGTGATTTTCATAAGCTTCAGAACCTAAAGCATAATTTAAACTAAATTCAACATCTTCTAAAATGTGTTGTTTTTTAATTACTTTATATGAAATAGGAATTATCACATGCGATCTTCGCATGTTTTTATCTACAAGTTGTGATTCATAAATTAGATTAGGATCTAATTCTAGATCTACATTAAAGACAATATCTTCATCTTTAAAATTATTTAAATTATCAAAATCATTCAAATCTTTTTCTAAGAAGAAACCAGCAGATTCATCCTTTTTTAATCCTTCATCTTTAATTGCTAAATGTGCAATTAAAGAATTTAGATGATATGACTCTTTATTATTTTTAATTAAATTAAAATCTTTATTACTTGTTATTGTGTTATATAAATAAAAACCATTAGTAGCATTATGCTTATAAATTGCATATTCTCTTTCATGCAAAGTTAATGATATTAAATTGCGCAAAGAATAAGGGATATTTTTTTGATCAGTATTATTTTTTCATAAGTGATTAAAATCTATTTTTGATAAATTAAATTCATCTTTTATTAATGAATCATCAAAAAACTCATTAATAATATTTTGCTTTGGATAAACTTTATGTCAAACACTAAAATTTGTATTATTAGCATTTTGAATATTAACATGATCATTATAAGGTAACAAGCTGTTTTTATTAACTATTTTTATACTTTCAAGTTTATAATTTAATCCATCGAAAACATTAACAATTTTAAATTGTGCTAGATTTTTAAAATCAACATTTATATATTTATTTAATGGTATATATTTATTTAAAATATTATTTTTAGTGTCGATTTCATATTTAAAAACAAAAGTTTTATTTTTTAGGATTTTAAAATCATCATTATTAAAATTAAAACAAGCAGAACCGTATAGTTGATTTTCTTTTATATCAAAGTAGTATTTAAGTGATTTTAGTAAATATTCCTTGTCGTTTTGATAGTATTCAAAACTATTTTCTTTAATTTTACCAAGCGAAGTTATATTATCATCAAAACGAATATGAGTAATAATAAATGTTTTCAAATCTTTTGGAAAATCATGTAAATCAAATATCATTTTATTATTATCTTTTTTTTCATAACTAACAATTTTAGATCAGGGATTATTATAATCATATGATTTAATTAACAATTGTTTATTATTTGCTTCTAAAAGTTTAGTATTATCATTAGAACTAGACGAATCTAATTCAATGATTGCTTTTTTATTACTACTATCGATGTTAATATGTTTGATTTTAAATTTAATTTCTTGCTTTGAATTTTTATTAATATCATTAAAAGAATAGTTTTGAAAATCTTTGTCTTTAAGGTTTGCTTGATCACTAATAAAACTAAAATATTTTTGTAATTCTAGCTCATTTTGATTTAAGATGTCTTGATTAAGATTCTCAACTTCTTGTATATTAATGTTTTGCTGTTCAAATGCATCTGGCAACACTTTATCATTAAAATTATTTTTATCATTAAGTTCAATTTTAGTGTTATAAGGACTATCAATATATTTTTTGTCATTACTATTCAAGTCTTTATGATTATGCATATTTGTTTTAATACCTGGTATGATAAAACTGCTTTCATAATTAGATAACTTTTCAAAAATATTTGGACTAACATTAGGTGGATTAGTATCTAAAAATCTAAGATTTACAATTCGATATTTATTATTTAATTTTAAATTATCTAATTTAAATTCTACATTAAAATTTTTATCAATTCTACTAATTATTTCGTTATTAGGCACTAAATTACTACTTAAATTTTCAAATTCTAATGCTATTTTTTCATTTACTCTTACATCAGAATTTTTAGGAATGCTAAAAGATATTAATGCATTTTGATTAAAAACTTTTATTTTAAAATTATTGGTTTTAATAGGTATTGGTTTTATTGAAAAAATAGCATTATTTAGGTTGGTTTTCAAATAAATGTCTGTTCTTTTTTGATTATTAAAAGTTAAATTTTGAATTTGATATTTACGATTAGGGGTTAAATTAGAAAAAATAAAATCATAATTTTGTTCATCATTAATACTTAAAGGATCTGATGTAAATTTGTGACCATTATTATCTTTATAAGTTAAGGTTATAGTAGTATTTGGTGATTTAAAATTAAATTTTTTTAATTTTAAATTAATAATTGTTTTATTTTGATTAATAAATTTAGGTTTACTAATATTTTCTATATTAATTATATTTGCATCAAAATCGTCTAAGACATTTTCTTTATTTGTTTTTGGTGCTTCTTGGTTTGTTTTTGGTGCTTCTTGGTTCTTGCACATTATTAAAAAAGAAGCAAGGGGGAGCAAAAATAATACTCCACCGAATTTTCATCATTTTCTGTTTTTTATTCTTTTCATATTTTTATTTTATCTGAAATATTTTAAAATATTTTACTATTATATTTAATTGCATCCATAATTAAAAATATTGTAGTAAAAATAATGTTTATCATTCTATATAGAGAATAAATATTTTGTGTAATTAAAAATATTTTTAAAAAATATTGCTTTTTAAATTTGTCTGTTGTATAATAATATGGTACATTGGAAGTATAGCTCAGTTGGTTAGAGCACACCCCTGATAAGGGTGAGGTCGGTGGTTCGAGCCCACTTATTTCCACCATTTGGGGACGTAGCTCAATTGATAGAGCACCTGATTTGCACTCAGGAGGTCGTGGGTTTGACCCCCATCGTCTCCACCATTATAATTATAAAAACCAAACCAAAACGGTTTGGTTTTTTCTTCTCTAAATAAAATTAAAAGCCCATAATTAATTAATAATTACAGGTTTTTTGGTTTTTATTTTTTATTTACTACATTATCTAATTCAATAAAATTTTTAATAATGTCTCTTCCTTTATAATCTATTCCAACAATTTGTTTAGCAATTGCTGTAGCTACTTTTATAGCAGATTCTTTTGTCTTTTTAATTTTTTCATCATTGGCTTGTTTATTATCATTAAAGTCGATTGGATTTTGCTCTAGATCAATTGGAAAATCAGCATTAACATTGAATTGTTTATTTAAATATGGTAATAATTGTTGGTTAAAGGCGATATTAGCCATATGATACTTAGCATTTTTGTTTAATTTTTTTACAAAAGAAACAATAGATGAATTCATTAATTGTGATTTTTTAATTTCAACAACTGAAATTTTTGTTTTATCTGTTGGTGCAGCAAGATTGTTTTCTACTTTTTGATCTTTATTATATTCGTAGAAAGTTAAACGTAAAATTGTTGGATCAGATATATCAATTAATTTATTAGTATTAGTGTCTAACTTTTTAAATGCAATATTTTTTAGTTTTTCAGATATATCAAAACCTAATCCAATTGAAAATTTAGCTTCTACTTTATCATTAGAATTTTTAATATCATTGGTTGATAGATGTCGAAATGAAATATGATTTTGTTCAATATTATTAACATTATCATTATTTAATGCAATATTTGCAATTTTAACATTAGTCAATTTAACATCATAATCACGATTATTAAACTTTATGTATATGGTTTTATGGAGCGACAAAGTATGATAAACAAATTTCTACAAAGTATTAAAAAACGTAATTTATCAAAAAATACATATTTAACTTATGAATCACATTTAAGAAAGTTTAAGGTACAAGAACAAAGTTTTAAACAGATTATTAAGCAATTATTAAATAACAATTACAAACCAAAAAGTCTAAAATTAGCTAAGTCAATTTTAAGTGAGTATTGAAAATTTAGCAAACAATACCAGTATGTTCAAGAATTAGAACAAATAAAATTAAGTAAAGAACAAAAAAGTTATAAAAAAGTTTTTAGTTTAGATGATATTAAAAAATGTTTAAAAATTAATAAACAAGATACTAAACAGATTAAGTTTTATAAAACGATTTTATTATTCTATGCCACAACTGGAATTAGAGCAATGGAAATCTATCAACTTAAACAAATAAACAATGACTTATTCGTAATCAGTGGTAAAGGTAATAAGAACAGACAAATTTGCTATATTGAACATCTGTGAAATAACATTAAAAACAAAAAACTACCATCAACTAAAACATTACGTAAATATCTAAAAGTATTTTTTGATAATAAAAACGTTTCATTACATACGCTAAGACGTAGTTTTATTACAAACTTTTTAACTAGCAATGAAAATTATAAACGTGGAGATATGCTAAAGATTGTACAGGATTTAGTTGGTCATGAAAATATCCAAACAACACTACAATATGTACAAATCACAAAAGAACAAGTGGACGACGTTTATAAAGAATTTTTTAAGGAATTTGAAAATGATAAATAATATTTTTAATAAAAAGTTGTTAGTTTACAACGAAAAAGATCAACGTTGGTATAACAAATTTGATAGAACTAAACCTTTATTTTCACCAAGTAGACTATTAAGTTTTAAAAATTACATTTTTGAAAAAATACCAGCAAAAAATCTAGAATATCCAATTGAGTTTGGAACTAGTTTAATGCAAATCATTCAATACTATTTTGAAAATCAATCAAAATTAGATGTCATTTTAAATAGTATTAATGAAGAAAAATTAAAAGAAGTCTTTTTATTGTTTTTAGACTATTTAAAAACAAATGATTATTCACTAATCGCTGTTGAATTACATTTATTTAGTCCAAAACTAAACCATTACTGACATGGTTTTGCTGATGTTGTTGTTAAAACCAAAGATGATAAGTATAAAGTACTTGAAATCAAAACACACAACGAAATCCAATCAGTGCCATCTTGAAAGTTTCAAGCTGGTGTATATGATTACATCATCAGCCAAGAATTAAGCAATTACGAACCATCAGCTATACTAGCATTTAGTCGTAAACAAGCAAAGTTAAGCGTTTATGAAAATGATTCATTAGATTTAAGTTTTATTAATAAAATCAATGAACTATATTCTTAATAAAAACAAAAAAGTAAGCTTAACTGAACTAATGAATCAACAACCACATTGATACTTAGAAGAACTACAAGAACATTTAATTAAATATCTTGATACAAACGGACTAAACGACACTAAAAAACTAATTAAACAAACAATTAAAGAATGGAAAAAATAATATGGATAAAATTAAAAATTATCTAGAAAAATTACAAGCGTTTTATAAGTTATATTCTCTTAATTTAACTCAAGGAACAGAAATTTTAATTATTCAAATCATTGATAAAGGTAATTTAATTTTTGATTCCATTGAAAAAGGTAAAACATTTAACGAAAGTAAAATAATAGAACCACTTTTATTCATTTTTAAAAAAATAAATACAATTTTAGCTATCTTAAAATTAACTTTTACTAAAGATGATTTAATTGGAATTCTACAATCATTAGAAGAGCATATATCAGAATTTATTATTGCAAATTATAAATATGATTTTGAAATCGAAGAAGATGATGAAGATTAATAACAATGGAAAAAATAGTTGGCTTTATTGTGAACATAATTAATGTTCAAAAACAAATGATAAAAGACTTAAAAGAACTAAAAAATCATAAAGACATCATGGTAAAAGACCATGAAAAATTAAATGATATGTTAAATAGTATGATAGATGAAGCAGTTAAAAATTACAAAATTGCATTAAAAAACATAACAGAAATTCTAAACGTTCATTTAAACTGTGTTTTATATAATCACAATCTTAAATGTGGCGTAAAAGATGAAAAATTATTATTACCACTATTTAAAAGAAAGAAAGCGAGTTAATAACTTATGGCAATGCTTTGTATGTGTGATGAATGCCAAGCAATTATTAATTATTATGTTGTACAAATTGAACAATTGTGTAACGAAATTGTAAAAACAAGAAAAAGAGTTGAACCATATAAAAAATTGGGTAAATTGTTTTTTGAAATTATTCAAAATGATTTATTTGAAGCAATAGCTGAAGAAGTGTTTAGAATAGATGAAAAACCAAAACGAAAAACAAATAAAAGAGTATGTAAATAAATTTAAAGATTTGCGTAATCAACTAACAAAAAACAATGACGTTAAAAAAGTTTGCGATTTAATTAATGATTTGTTTTTTGAAGTATATAAAAACAATTTAATAGATGAAGTTATCAAGGAGATTAACAAACATGACTAATTGAGATAAAGAACATGCATTAAGTGAAGAACTAAGACAATTAAAAGATGAGTTCGAAGATTTAATGGATGATTTAGCAAGAATTAATAAAGATTTAGATTTTAATATCTGAGAACGTAAAGACTTAGAATATCGTAAAGCAAGTTATGAGACAGATATCGAAAGTATTAGATTACGAATTAACCAAAAACAAAATGAAATGATGGAGATAATAAAAAATGACAAATAGTATTAAACGTGAAATATTAAGTGCTTTAAATGATGAAACAAAAAAAGTAATTAGCAAATTACAACAAACAAATAATTTAATTAAACAATTAAGCGATGAAAAAAAGACATTAGAACAATATTTAAAAGATAATGTTAACAATCATGAAATCGTTGATTTAGACAGTGATTTAAAAATTAAAATCTATGATTTAACATCTAAGGATAGTATTGTTTTAGATTATGACAAAATCATTACTGATTATAAAGTTGATACAAAAAAATATGAAACGATTAAAAAAGGAACAACATCAACACGAATAACATGAAGTGGAGCAGATAAATAATGGTTAAAGACGATAAATTAGTGCCAAGCATTAGATTATTAACACCAAATGAACTAAGCGAACAATGAGCTAATCCAAATAGCGAAATTAATCAAATCACACGTGCTGTTTTGACCATTCAAGGAATTGATTTAAAAGCCATTGATTTAAACCAAGCAGCACAAATTATTTATTTTTGCCAAGCAAATAATTTAAATCCACTAAACAAAGAAGTTTATTTAATTCAAATGGGCAATCGTTTAGCACCAATTGTTGGTATTCATACTATGACAGAACGTGCTTATAGAACTGAACGATTAGTTGGTATTGTACAAAGTTATAACGATGTTAACAAAAGTGCTAAGACAATACTAACAATCAGATCGCCAGGTTTAAAAGGTCTTGGAACTGTTGAAGCTGAAGTATTTTTAAGCGAATACAGCACGAATAAAAACTTGTGATTAACAAAACCTATTACCATGTTAAAAAAGGTGTCTTTGGCCCACGCATTGCGTTTAAGTGGCTTATTAGCGTTTAAAGGTGATACGCCTTATATTTATGAAGAAATGCAACAAGGCGAAGCAGTGCCAAATAAAAAAATGTTTACACCACCAGTTGCTGAAGTAATTGAACCAGCAGTTGAAAATATAAAGAAAGTAGATTTTAATGAGTTCTAATAACTTTGATAATAATATGCCACGTATTGAATTTAAAAAAATGCCACTAACTTTTATTAGATTAAATACGAAAAAAAGTAATAACGCACCCTTTGTTTCAGGTAGTTTTTGATTAGCAGATAAAGTAAATGCGAACGTTTATTTTAGTGAATATTTAATGGAACGTATTGTTCCATTTGAAAACAATAAAACTAATATCGTTATCTTAGAAAATGTTTCATGTTATATAAATTTTAACTGAGAAGAAAAACGAATTATTATGCGTGTTGTTTCATTTGATAATATTTTTTACAAGCATCAATTAAGCGAACAACAAACTATTGATTTTGTGAGTGCTGAAAAAGAATATAACTATCAAACACAAACAGTTAATTCTTATAGTAATAGTGATGATGAAATTGAAATTATTAACTGATTAGAAAGTGATGAACAAAAAGCATATTTTGATAGTCAGTTAATGTTTATTGATTATAAAAACCAAGGCTTTTTTAAAAATAAAACAATGCCAGATAAACTAAAAAATAACGCTAATGCTTTAGAACTTTATAAACAAATTATTAAATTAGATTTAGAAGCATTTAGTGGTTTATACAACGGCTTAAAACCATTTGAAGCAGCAAATAAATTAATTGAAAAAGGCTATATAACACTTAACGATTTCTTTAAATATGCGATCTAAACAATGACATTTGAGCACACAAGATGCTAATTTAGCAAATAAAAAATATGATTATATTTACTTTAGGGGTGTTAATCAACTTTATTTAAAACGTCTTAAAAAAAGTAGTAATAAGTTTTTTGTTTATAAAAAATGTAAAATCGTACCACGTATGATATCAAAACATTTAAATAACGACCATTTAATTAACGTTAATGATTATGTACCACTAACCAAAGAATTTATTAAAAAAAGCGTTGAAAAAGAAGTTAAACATTATCTAAGGTTTATATCTTATGAAAACAAAACTAAACAAATGCCTGAACTAATTAATTTTTTAGAAAAATCACTTGAAGATAAGTTATTTATTGTCGCAAAAGATTATGATCCTTTATTTTCTGTGTTTTTACGTTATTACATTCAAAGTTTAATAGAAAAATATATTAATGAATTATGAATAAATGAGTGATAGGAATCGATTTATCAACAACAATAACAGGAGTTGCTATTTTAAGAAATGAGCAGATAATTAAAACCTTTGCTGTTGCTTTTGATAACTTTAATGAAAAGAATTTATATAACAACGTTATAAGACTTATTAAAGAAATTAATTTAAATGTTTGATTATTAGCTGATGATGATTATTATATTGGTATTGAAGTTGCTAACTTTTCAAATCCAAAACTAACACAGCGTTTTTCAATTTATGCTGGTATGATTATTGCGTTAATGTCACAAGTTTTAAGAGATTTTAACGCTGAATTTAAAATGTTTAATGCGAATGCTTGACAGTTAAAAATACCACAAATACAATATAACACATTGCGTAAAGATCGTAAATTAATTACTAAAAATTTAATGATTAAAACATTTAATATTAAAAGTAATTTAAACGAAGACGAATACGACGCCTTAGCGATTGCTTATTTTTATGATAGTATTAATTCAACGCTAGAACAAGAAGAGATAACTAAGGCTAAAAAAATAGTTAAAATGAATAAAGTTAAACAGCAGTTATCAATTAGTAAAAAGATTAATAAACTGCTTGAAAAGAAAAGCAAACTAAAAAAAGCAACTGCGATATCAAAAGTTGATGAACAAATAGAAGAATTAAAGAAACTAAATAAATAATGTTATAATATTTATCTCGTAGGTAGTCATACTATCATTTGCTAAATAGTATAACTAGAATAAAAAAAGGTGTTAGTTGAATCTAGCACTTTTTTATTTTAATAATTTAAAACAAATTATATATTATGTTATAATATATACACTAGTACACGTTGATATAACGCTTACGTGTTAAAATAAAATAGCGTTATTCCTTCTCTTCTTTTTTACAAAGATTATTAAAATATTATTTTTTACTTAAAAAATAATCTTTCTGATTTATTAAACAATATTGGACAAATATATTTTTTGCTTAAAGTACGCCCAATGGCGTTGTTTAATTAATCTTTCTCACCACTTATTAAATAAACGACTGCTAAAACGTCCTGATAGCGTTTTTTAATTATTTATTTGAATTTTTGAATGTTAAATTTCAAAATAAACTAAGCAAGCCTGATAAACTTGCTTTTTTTATTGTCTTTTGGTATAATATTATTGTCCATTATCTGGTATTTATATTAGGTCTTTGGGCTATAATTCTAAATGTATTATAATATTGTTGAAAACAAAAAACACGCTCCGTTAAAGCGTGCTTAATGTGTTAGTTTAGGTTTTATTATCTTATTTTCTTAAACTTATTAGGATTTGGATTATTGTTAAGATTATTACTATTAGGTCTGATAATTCCATAGAATCACCCCCTTTTTTTAAAAGGTTATGGTGTATTCCTAAACTAACAATAATATTATAATATATTTTTTACACTTTGTCAATACTTTTTATATATAAATATATAAAAATGTGGTATAATTTAAGTGGCTATTACTTATTTACGACTGGTAGTAGCAAAATCTTTATTATTTCAGTTCCTTAATGGTTGAAATATAAAAAAGCCACCCTTTAGCAAGGTGGTTTTTATTTTGTCTAATAATCGCTTTTAATACGTTTTAAATATTCGATCTCTTCTTCTAATTTGCGTTGTTTACGTCTTGATAGATAACTATGTCTGATATCATCAATAAACGCCTTTGGATCTAATATACCATCCTTAATTAATTTGGCTAGCATTAATCTAAATCTTAGCATTAGCATTAATTCAAATACTTTTAATGGAATTGATAACGCTGTTATTAAATATCCAAGCACTGAGAACACTAAACCAAATAATGCGGTTGGGTCTTGTCAGTTGATGTGTTTTAATTTATCAAACAAACTCTTAATCTTGTCATTGAAATTAAAAAATGGTACAAACACAATAATCATAGCAAACGCAATTACAAATATTAAAATAGCAATTCATAACATCAAGCGTTTTTTATTAAAGAAAAATAATTCCTTAGTAATCGCTTTGAACTCTTGTTTTGTCATCTTTTATAATCTCCTGTTCTAATCGCTTAACTTTTTGTTCTTGCTCTTGTATTTTTAATTGCTTTTCTTGTTGTTCTAGTTTTTTTAATTCTTCATCCAATGTTTTGTAATTGTTAGAACTTATAACTGCTTTAATATTTTCAACACTAATATAACGATTACGTATTTGTTCAACTAGTATATCTAAGGCTTCGAACTCTTCTTTACTTAAATCCCCGTACTGGTGCATTTTAGCAACAGTTCGCCATAATGTTTTTAATGTTGGTAAAAGTGTTAACATTGAAATAATTAAATTAATAAATCCAATAGTCATAAAGAATGGAAAATAAAACTTTTGTTCTTTTACAAATAACACAAATGCGTTATCATTTGGTAGTCCAGCAATTAAATAAGTAGATAATAAAGCTAATCCTAAAAATAACCCTGAAATAATTGAACTTGTTAAATAAATCAGCTGTACTTGTTTTTTAGAAAACTTCCATTCTTTGTTTTTAAACTTATTTTTATTGTTCATCATTTAAAATACTCTCCTTATTTTGCTTGTATAAATCATTTTGAGCCTTTTTTATGCTTCTTTTTTGTTCGTTAATAGCTTTTCATTCACTTTTTAGTTTGTCTTGTTCTATGCGAGTTTTTAGATGTCAGTTTTTGCCTTCTGTTGTAAATCGTCAAAAGAACGGCGATATTGCGAAAAAATCAACGCAACCACAAATGATATAAGCAAATAAAACAACTAAAAATAATTGCCATTTTTTCGTACTTCCTAGTTTTGGAAATTTTGATATCATTCAGTCTCATAATGTGGCTTTGTCTGTATATTCGCTTTCTTTACCAAAAAATACAAACGATGTCTCACCAATTTTAATAAAAAACGAACAAATTAAAAAAATGGTTCATAATGTGGTTAGAATTCATAGTCATAAAATACGACGATTAATATATTCTTTCATTAAATTATTCTCCTACATAAATTGTTCTAACACTTCATTCATAATTTAATCCAACTTCAAAGTTTGTAGCAAATGTTTTATTTACTATATCTATTAATCACAAATCAACATTAACACCAGATTTTTCAGCATTAACACGAACGACTAAAAATTGAGGCTGATATTGATTTCACAACAGGATTTGTTGTTGTGTTTCTCCACTATCAGATAACATGTTATTACGGTCTGTGTTTCTATCAAAAGAAAACGTTAAACTATAATCTTTATCACTTCAATCAACACTACTGTTATTAAAATTTAATGATAGATACCATTTAAAAATTACTTCATGATTTGCCATATTTGGAAACGTACGTTTAATATCAGGTCATGGTATTGTTTTATTATCGCCATATTCTTCATCACGACCAGTTCATTTAAAATTCTCTGGTAATCGAACACGTCCAGCATAATATCATTGTGAATGAATTTTATAGTTGTTACTGCTTTTTTTGTTTTCTAAGTTTTTAATCTTAGATTCAATTGTTGTAATAGTTGAACTATTAGCATTATTTGCTGTTTGTACGCTATTAATTTTGTCGTTTAAACTTGAATAATTACTTTTAACTTTATTTTCTAAATTAGATAATGTACTTGATGCTGTTGATTGTTTATTTTCTAATTTAATATACTTTTGTTCTAAATTATTTTTAGTTTCTTTTAATGATGTTTGCAATTGTAAAAGATTAGATGTATTTTTAGCAATTGATTTATTCATTCTTGGAATAATACCATCATTTTCAGGTTTATCAGTGTTTCAATCTAATCGTTCTAGTTTTACAGTGCCAAAAGGTCAAACTGTATCAGAACCTTCTCTATTACCAGCAGATACGTCATTAATTAAATATTTTATTAAGTTATCATAATTTTCACGAAAACCTAACATTCCTATTAGTGCAGTGTTTTTAAAACTTTCTAAATTAGATGTTAAAGCATCAACATTAGCACTATCACCTTTTTCACCCTTTGGACCAGTTTCACCTTTTGGACCAATTGGACCTTGTATTCCAGGTTCGCCTTTTTCACCTTTAAATACACCAGATGCTTTATCTTGCTCATAAGATGATAAAACCGCTTGTTTGGCTTCATTAACTTTATTTTCTAAGTTTTTAGTGAATGTATTTTCTTTAGTATCAATTGCTTTTTTAACTTCGTTTACTTTATTATCAACAGCATCTTGCACGCCTTCTTTAATTTTGTTTAAATCAATTTGTTGAATATTAATTAATTCTCATACATTTTCGTTAATTTGCTTACTTGGATCTACGATATTATGCGTACTTACACCATTGTTAACTAGTGCCTTATAAACTTTAATTGTGTTAGTTTTTTCATCTAAGTCATAAACTAACTCACCAGCTTTATAGTCATAAATAGCATCCCAGTACATTTTGGAATTAATTTTATTACAATATTCATACAATTCTTGGCGTGTAATTGCATTGTTATTATTTTGTCCATATCATGCTAAATTTTTAACGTCATGAATATCAACATAATTAGCAATAGCATTATCATAAACTTTATTGCTTTTATCTGTTGTTAAATCATTTGGTAGTGTACAATCATTTAAAATAAAGCCATTTAATGTTGCTAAATTACCAGATGCGTTAATGCTACTTACGTTATTAATATTGTGATGGTTTAAATCAAAATTATTATTAACAACAGGGTTATTTTTAGATATATAATGGTCTCTTAATTCTTCATGAACATTATTAATCGCATTAATTTTTAATTCATCATAATTAACATAAATACCATCATCGTTAAAGTTAGCAAACTTTGATTTTTTATATAATCCACAAACACGTAATTTATTAATGATATCTAATCGCTTTTTTTCAAAATCAGCATTTTCAGATTTAAAAGATAATGATAAGCCATCACCAATAGCAGATGTATAATCTTTATCGATAAAATGACCTTGTAATCATAAATAATTTGTTAATGTTGCAATTGCTTCTTTAAATTTAGTTTTTTGATAATCTGTTGTTTTTAAATCATCAAATCAACTATAAATAAAACCAGCACCACCATTTGATGCTACACAATCATCAATCATTGATTGAGCACGCAAAATAAACGTAGTTAACGCTTGTTTTTTACGTTCTAATTGTAATTGGTTATCTTCTAAATTTTCGTTTCGTACAATTAGTGGAAACAAACTTAAATATTCTTCTACACTAAGTAATAATCTATTATTCATTATTTAACTCCTTCAAAATATTTACGAGATGCATCAAATCAGTAAATACTTTCTTTTTGTAAGTGAATTAAGTTTTTACGATTAGCATGGTAAAATATGTTTCAAAATGTTGTACCAGTTGGTGCAAATTTCAGCATTGTAGCAATGCGTTTTGGAATATTACGTCATGTATAACGTGCTAGTGGATTACGTTTGGATGGTTTCATTAATTTAAGTGTTAAATAACCAATCTTACCAACGCCATCACTTGCGTATCATGTGCCATAATCTATCCAATGTTTATTAAAATCAATGTCAACATTATCAACATCTTTAAACTGATTTTCTTTACGCACTTTTTCAAAATTCTTTTTTTCAGTTTTAGATGCGTTATCTAATGTATCTGTTAAATGTTTGATAATGCTATCTTTTTGTTTTGTCGTGTATTTACTAGTTTGTTTAGCAATATCTTTAATCGCTTCATTAATAGCATCTTTTAGTTTTTTAGCTAAATCTTTGTTATCTTGAATAATTTTTAATTCTTTTGAGTTAAAAATCTTTTCTAAACTTGAATTATCAAAAAACTTTTTTAATATGTCATCTGGTTTTAAATTAAAGTCATGAAAAACAGTTTTACCTTTTTTCATAAAAGCACCAGTTTTATTTTTAAACATTTTAAAAAAATCAAATTTAAACATCTTTAACATACGTGAAAATAAGTTAATCAAAGTAGATATTAAACTCTTAATTTTAGATAACAACAAGCGACCAACAAAGCGTAGTATTAGAATTAGTATACCCATAGTATTAGTTAACAAAAAAAGGGCATTATTTGCCCTTTCTCCTTTCTTTGTAAAATTACTTGTAAGTACTTAAACCCCTTCAATTTGCTTTATTTACTTCAGTGATTTTAGAATCTTCACTGATTGGTGTTTTAAATTCAGCATATAGTGAGGGAAATTGTGAATAAAGATTTGAGCGTGCTTTATTGATTTCATCTTTTGTTGGTTTATCATTTAAAATCACAAAATTTAAATGTGCAAATTGTGGAAAGACCGCACTGTTCATACTTCATGAGTTATGAATTAACTGGTGTGATTTGCTTGTTGGACTTTGAAATGTTGTTAACATTAATTCTTGTTTTAAACAAATTGTAGTCTCAGGCATTGTAATAATACCGCTTAGTTTGCTAAACTTGTAATCACGAATTAAATTACTTGTGTATTTTTGATCTGTTGATTTTAAATAATCTTCGCCTAAATATGCAGATGAGTATATTGGCATTCCTAAATAATCACCCATATATTGTGAACTACTTCCTAAACCCTTAGTGCTATAGTCGCTGTATGCTTGACCATCACGAATTTTATAAGTTTTAGCAGTTAATACAACTAATGCTGCATCATCTGATAAAACGAATCGTAATTTATTTGGATCAGCTCCTAAATTAAATTTAGTACGACTTTTTGTTACTTGTTTTGCTTTACGATATATTTTTTCAACAATTTTTAATCGTTCATCATCTGTTAATGATTCAACACGATCAGGACTAAGTTCTGGAATAATAATATAATTACCAGTTGCTAAACAAGATTGATAAATCGCATCAATGTTAATTAAATTAATTTGATCTTGTTTAACGACTTCTAAATTTGCTAATGTCTTAGCTAAAAAATCGTTTCATTGAGCACCTGTTTTTTTATCAAATACACTAATACTTACTTCTTTTTGATAGTCATTACTTAAATGTAATGTTAATCTATCAATTGCTGGTACTTGCTTTTGTGTAAAGTCATCACGGTACTCTTCAACTTGTCCGATTACGCCAACTTCATAAATAGCAGTTCGCATATCATCCATAATTTTAGTTGGTGTCATTGTTGCACTTCCTAGAAATTCAGCGTTAAATTGATTTTCTAGCATATATTTTTCAAATCCACCTGCAACAACACGTTCATTATTAGCGTTAACAACATCTAAATATTGAGTGATTGTATATTTAGCATTTGGATCTGGTCTTTTTCAAGTGTTTTGGTTATCAGCCATTTTTTCAATTCTCCATTAGTTAAAAAATTTTAAAAAGTGGCTATTAGCATCTTCTACGACTGGTTTTTCTTGATGAATATTAACAAACTGTTGATTTTGTTCAAGCGTTGCGATTTTGTTTAATAATTCTTGTTCTCGTTGCTTAAACGTATTTTCTAAGTCTTTGATTTCTTTTAACTTAGCTTCAACTAATTTATTAGCATTATCTAATTGTTCATTTGTTTTTAGATAATTTTCAAATTGTTTTTGAATACGTTTGTCAATTTCATCATATAAAGCATTTTCTTTATTTTCTTCAGTTTCTTGTGGTTGAACTTGATTTTTTTCAAGTTCATCAACCATATTTACATACCTACTTTCTTAGATTGTTTTATTTTTTGTTTCACAATATACGCAACTTTTGAGATTATGAAATAATCAATTAGCATAGTTCCTACAAATCCTAAGCCAAACGCTACACCGATAATGGCTCGAGAGAATACATCAATACTGTTTGGTACTCCTCTTGCGAATGGTTTATCAACTAAACTAAAAGAGTAAAATTTCACAATTTTTTCTAATGAACTAGTTAATAACTCATATTTAGCAGTGTTTTCAGTATAAATTCACTTAACATTATTAAAACAAATTACAAAAAATGAAATTGCTAATATAGCAGTTAGAATTCATAATCACTTAATACGTTCGTTGTGAAATTTAATTATTTTGTTCATACTATATATTTTACTCCACTAATTCAATTGTTTTTAATTTAATGGTTTTTGATTTAATACAGTTATTTGTCTCTAATTCTTTAATAACATCGCTTAAATCAAATGGTGTTGTTTTAAATAAACGTCGTTCGTTATCTTCGCCTTTAAACTCATCAATTGGTTTATTATTTTTACTTATTTCTTTTTCATTACCCCTATCATCAATATAAATATTTGCCTTATTAGCATCGCTTAAATCAAATGGTTTTTCAATTTTATAAGTTGGTAAATAATTTGAAACTAAACGATAATTAACACGATTAGTTGGCTCGATACTATAAACAATATCTTTTGTTGTACTTTCATAATCTTTTAATTCAATTTTAAATGTGTTTTCATTAATTTTAGTTAAGATAATATATTTGTTTTCATTTGGTTTAACACTAACAGATATATTCTCTTTATTATCAACAACAGAATTAACACTAAATTCTTGATTAATAGCTACAAGATTAAATTCTAATTTATCATCAACTTCACCTAAATTAATATGTATTGAACTATTGTTTGGTTTTGAAATTAGTAAATCATAAACATCAGCTTTAATACTAAATGTACTAATTGTTGATTTTTTATTTGGTGTGTTTAAATCTACTGCATAATTACCACCATATTTTAATTTATTATCTTTTGTTAGTTCAAAACCAACAAAGTTATTAGCTGATTGAAAACTATTATCAACGTTAAACTGATTTGTTCATCCTTTCTGTATCCAATTACTTTCAATCTCAAATGTTAGTTTTAAATTACGTTTTGTTTTATTAACTGAACCTAAATTTAACCATTCACGATAATTAAAATCTCATTTAAACACAAAACTATAAGCAATAACTTTATTAGCAACAATTACATCACTTAAATTACTTCCACCAAATAAATAATTTAGTTTATTAGTATATGAACCATAACCAAATAGATTTGCTAATTTAGAACTGTCTGGTTCATAAAAATAAAAGCGTGGTTTTCTATATTGCGTAGCACTTAATAATGAATTATCGCCCACTTTATATAATGTTTCATTAATTGTTTGTAAACTTGCATTAACTCCATCATCACTATTTGTTTTAGTATTTTTTAAAAAATCAGTTTCAACTGGTGGCTTTGGATAACTTAGTTTAGTTCCAACTGAATTAATCTCATCAAGCGTTGAAAAATTAATATAGTTGCTTCATTGACTCATATCATCAGTATATTTTCCATTGCTTTCAAAAATCGCTTCGTACACGTTTTTAAATTCGTCTTTTAATCGTGCATCTGGTGAATAAAAGCCACTAAAAGCTGTTAGTTTAATATCACACTTACCCAAGCCTTTAATATCAATCGTATCAATTACATAAGGATATTTAACACGATTAACATCTTCACGTTTACCAGACGCTATATTAATAACAGCTGGTTCATAACTAAGCGGTGTGTTTGGTGGTAATGCTTCACAGAAACTATCTCAATATAAAGGTTTTTTATCTTTTCTTATATACGTACCATCACGATATGTTGTTTGTCCAATTAGTTCAGTATCAAATACTTTTAGCTCATCATCTACAAATTTAGCAAATCTATCAGTTATATCAAAATGATAACAACAAGCAATGGCTGGTATGCCAAGTGGACTAAATGTTTTAGCTGGTTTGTTAGTGAAAATATCTAAATTAATTAAATCCGCTTTTAGTTTATTTGATACTTCTAATTCAAGCGGTAAACATGGTGCAATAAAATTAAAACCACGTGTATTTAATCAAATGTTTGACATGTTATAACCTGTTGCGTCTTCAACTTTGGTTCAACCAGGATATAAAATATCTACAATACCACGTCTAACTTTACCTAAACTAAGTGGTGTATTATCTATTAATTCACCAAGATTTTGACGGATTGTTTCCTTGTATGAATATGGTAAATACTTAATCAAATCATACATAAATGCATTGTGATTTAAAAACGTATGCAAATTAGTACCAGGTGGCATTGTAATGTTGTTTAATCCAATTTTAGTTGCTTCTTTTATTTGTTCAGCTTTGGTTTTAGCAAATCCCATATTAAAAGACCATAAACCTAAATTATTTAAATTAAATCCTTGTGAAACATTACGTCCAATACTTTCAAACACTGTACTCACAACTTCACCAGCAACTTGACCAGTTACAACAGCATCAGCTAACGGCTTTTTTTGTTCTGCATTTTCAGTTAATGATCCGCCCTTTTGTGCTCCTGTTCCACCTAATTTAAAGTTAAAAAAGCTCGCATGTATTTTAAAACCTTCATCTCATAATTTAAATGGATAACGATTGTCTTCATAACTTAGTGCGTTATTGCTTGCGTCTCATTTATGATTTAATAATAATCCACCATTTAATTTAATATTAGCGTTATGGTCAAATGTAAAATCTTTTTGTTTTTCATACTGGTCTTTATAAATCTTTTCAATTTCAAAAAACGCATTGTATAAATATACATAATTACTTGTTGGTGCTGATACATTAAAGAATTTAGATGCGACTGGTATTTTAGCTTTATATAGTAATAATCGCTTATTAGCACTTAACTCTCGTGTGTCATTATTATAAGTTCGTCCTGTTATTAACATACTATTTAATGCATATGGTCCATTAGTTAATAATTGAATACTTTTAACTCCTAACGGTTTTTCTTTACGTTCATCATATGTTAATTTACCATTTTGAATTACTGGTCATAAATAACCATCTCCAGGTTGACATGGTTGAATTGTTGCTAATATATCATTACCAGATGATGTTAGTAAATCGTTAACGTTTGTTAGTGTAATTTGTGCTCCTTCATAACGTTTTGATGTTGTTGAATAAAAAGGAATGACTTCATTAACCATTAATCATTGATTAGCTTGTGCGTGTTCATCTGGAATAATGAATAAATATTCTTTTAACATATCTGTAGTTCATTGTTTAAACTTTGCTTTATGACTAACTAAATTACCTTGTTCATTTTGGTATATTTCATCTTCATAAACACTTGGATATTTAACAATTAAAGTAACTGTTGTAATTGTTTTAATAACTGTATGTTCTTTATCATTAAAAACAATTGTAGATACATTATTTGCTTGGGAATAATTTTGTACTCATGCTTGAAAATAATAAGGTTTAAAGTTGTTTTTTAGCGTTGTATTACTTGGATCAATACGTGCGTAATCTTTACTAATGTAATTTAAACTACCTTTAAAGTTATACGTAAATGATTTATCTCAATACGCAATGATTGGCTCATTACTTGCTTTAATATTTCAAACAGTGCTAAAATCTTTGTCATTTACTAATAATGATTGTTCACCGGTGTTTGTAATTTTAATAAAACCTTTTAGTATTCTAAATGGACATAAATGAATTGGTTTTTGGTTTGGTTCAATTAAACTATCAATGCTGTCTTCAATATTTTTTTGACTATAACCTTCAAGTTCATCTAAATAAATATTACTCATTTTCAAACTCTCCATTTTCTAGTTTTTGTTTATGTTCTAATTCTTTTACTAGTTCATCTTGTTCGGTAGGTGTAAGTTCTGGATATAATTTTTGTACAGCTAAATTAAGTGGCATTAAATTAGCACCATATAAACTAATGACTTTTTCCATATTATCGTTGTAATCTTTAATTAAATTACTAATAATTTTAAATTCAACATATTGATCAAACTCTTGACGTATTAGTTTATTAACTTGTTTTTGTTCAATTGAGCTTAAACGCTTGTTACCATAACGTTTTGTTTTAAATCATGCAATCGCAATATTTTTAAAAAAATCTATTCAATCATTGGTGTATAGTTCTACTTTCATTTTTGTCGTTTCAAAAGTTGCTTTATTTAAATTAGTTGCTGTTTCGCTATTTTGATAGCTTAAACTATCGCCCATATTTCATACATAACCACAACCTTTAAAGATTAAATTTAATTTTTCAGTAATGGCTTGTAAGTGAATACTTTCGTTAAAAGTAGATTGCATAATTTCAAATGCGTTTTTATCTGGTGTGTTTGTGTTTAATATCAGATCTGAACTCATGTACTGTATTTCATCAATTCATTGATTACGATAAGTTTGTGCGTCATTGTGATTAATAATTGATCCAACGATTCGTGTTTTGTTTAATTCACGTTCTTTTTTAATAAAGTTTAATAAAGCATTAGTATCATTGATTAAATCATTAACTGGATATCAATCTGGTAATTTCTCATTAATTTTATTTTCAAAGTCAATAAATGAACGATTTAAAAACTCTTTTGTGCACAATACGCCGTAGTTGTGTACGACGTTTTTGTTTTTAAAAATATCTTTAAAATACATTGGTGTAGAAACTTCAAATTCATTAAAAATAATTTTATATACACCAGTTGAGTTATAGATTAATCGTTTAATTTCGTATGGTGTGTGTAGTTCTTTTAAACTTAAATATTCACTATCTTTCATTAACGCAATTTTACGATAAATAGTACTGCTATACTCTTGTTGTTGATTAATCCTAATGGATTTGTTCATAGCGTTATTAATATCTGCATTAAAAATTAAAATATCATTGTTATATATTTCAAAACCAACATAGTTAATACCATATAGTGATTTAATACGACAATCACCTTTAATTAGTTTTAGTATTTCGTTGTTTTCATTAATATTATCAATAAATTCCATCCACTCCAAAGGTACATTATCTTTTGTTTTTAAGATAACATCATTAACAGTACTTTCTTGTGCAGTTCGTGCAATCATTTCTTTAATGTCAATGTTAATATCAAAATTAGATGGATTTCATTTACTTTTAATAATTGTATTAGTTTTAAGTGCCATATCTTATAGCTCCTTTTTCATTAATTGCAGGTGCTTGTGCATAAAAATATAAATGAAACGCACACATTAAATACTCCAACGCATTAATCGTATGCGTATGCTCATGACTACGCTCTTTTTTAGTATCTTCTTTAATGGTTTTTGGTAAAACAACGTAGCAATTTTTTAAGTCCTTATATAGTTTTGGACACGCATTTTTACTAAATCGCAATTTACCACTTGCAAGCATGTAATTAACTAAAACAACACGGTCTCAAATAGCGTGTTTAATAGCAGGTGCAAAAACAAGTTCAGAACCATACATATTATATTGAAACGCAATGCGTTTAAATGTAGCGTTAAATGTTTCATAAAAATAACGCAAATGAGCATTATCAATATAAATTACAATCTTAACGTTTACTTCTTGTTGTTTTTTAATAAACCAACGCACAACTAACTCAATTTGTTGCTCGCTTGTTAGTGGATTAACATTGTTGTTATAAACCATTTCATCTAAAATCTCAATTCCATTTTCTTTTGAAATTGAACCAAATAAGCACGCAGTATCTGATGATGAACTACTTGTTCCATCTCCCCAGTCCATACCACCAAAAAACTGCATTGCATAATTATCATATTCGCCATATGGTTCATGCATTACGCTTAAACTTCGTGCATAAATAGCACCTTCAACACTCCCACTTAATCCCAAACTAATTACACGATATTTAGAATAATCAATATCTTTTCATCATTCAAACTGCTCAATTTCTTGTTGTGATGTAAATTTATTCGCACGATATGTACTTCTTAAAAATAATTTTTTATCTACAACGCTATATTCATAATATGGCTTTTGTTGGATTGAGAATTCGTTTTCTGCTAAATGATTATTAAAATTTTCAATATATCAGTGTTCACTTGTTCAAGGATTAGATGCAAAAATAGATACGACCTGCGTATCTTTGGTACCCCTAAGTGATTGCTGTGAGTTTTTAACTAAATTAAAATCTAATTGTGACGCTTCTTCAAAAAACGCAAAAACATAACGTGCTTGCGTTCACAAACGAAATCCAACCTTAGCACCTTTGTTAATGTTATTACGTGTCTCATTTAATGCTTCAAACATTACAGTTCAACCATTAATAATAACAGTACGTTCTGAATGGTTAATCTTAGCAAATTTTAATAATTGCTTTTGGTCTAAAAAATTTAAATAGTCGCTAAAAATTTTTTTCGCATCAGATATATTCTGACGAAAAACATATATTGCGTTTTGCTGTTTAATCGCAACAAGTGATGACAAAAAATCTAATGTCGCAAAAGTCTTACCACTACTTCGTCCACCTAATAAATTAATTTCATTAAATGGTATTGGCAACTTTTTGGCTACAAACTCAACTAAATCACTATAGAAACCAAAACATTCTATAAAATCTAGTTTTATTCTCATAACGATATCAAAAAGCGTTAAACTAAAAACGATTAGTCTAACCTTTTTTTATTAAAATAAAGTTTTAACTATTACATTATTTTAAGTAGCTTTAATAATAACCACTTACCACGTAAAAACTTTTAAAAATATAATGTGGCCTACTTTTGGTTATGTCTCGTGCTTTTATCACCAAAGAGATAAGACTAATAAATAATTTTCACACACAGATACTTGACAAACGTGCTCTTAAAGCTAACTTTGTAGCTATTATCATACGACTTATTTTTGTAAGCGGCAATATTCAGGTGCTTTAAAAGGATATCTAACATATCTAAAAAACGTTGCTCTTTGTTCGTTTTTTCTAGTCATAAATATTATATCACATTTATAAGTTTTTTAATGGTTAATTTGTTATTATCATCAACTTTTTCAAACGTTATTGTTGTATCTTCAATATCTGTACTTTTTTGCTCATTTGCTAACTCAAAATCTAGACGTTTAAAATATTCTTGCGTTCTAAACTTACGCAATCCTTGGTTGTTTATTTCTTTATCATACGATGCGTTTCGTCCCAGCAACTCATTTAAAGCCATTCTAAGGCCGTAATTAGCCTTGGTAATGTATTCATACCTTTTTTTGTTAAACTCGTCTCTTTGCGTGCTTAAATTAACTCACACGCCCCAATTTATGCCTAAGAATTCAAGCAAAGCACTCAAATTACATAAATCTAGGTTTTTAGTAGTCATAACCAAAGTGTAAAAGTCATTGATTTTTAACTGCAGTTCTTGTAATTGTTTTAGTTCGTTTCTTTTCATCATACAAAAATTATAACCACATCGCACATAAAATTTAAATTAGATCATCGTTTAGTTTATCAATCAATAGTACAATCTAAAACGTTATCGTAAGGAAGTAGCGTAATATACGCATATTGAGGATTATCGCAAAAGCGATAATACGAAATAGAAGTATATGAAGATACTTTCTTATGATAACTAATATCATTTTTTTAAAAGACTTTTAAAGTATATATACGATATCGTAGTCTTTTAAAAAAATATAATAAATATAAATAAGATAAGAAATAATAAATATGATGTATAAGAATAAATATACGAATGATAATGAAGTATATTTATGAATTATATATTATATTTTTATTTTTTATTTTGTTTATATTTTAATTTATTACGCGTGAGAGAAATTGACAAAAATAAATTGACAACAATAAAAAAATGTTGTTATAATATTCTTGTCGTTTCTAAATTGCTAGAAACCAAACAACATAAGCCAAGGTTCAATAATCAATATTATTTTTCATTTTATCTTTTAAATCAATTTCTAAACCATTAGGATTTAATAATTGATTCTTTGTTAACGATTTATGGACAACTTGTGTTATTCCGTCTTTTTTATTAATTTCAATATCAAATGTTAATACAGGTTGATTATCTTGAAAAGAATTTAATATACTAAAATTTTGTAATTTAATGTTAATTTTTTTATTAGCTTTATCAATTATTGTATTTAATTCTGCTTGTTGAATATATTGGTTTAATAATTCTTGTTGGTCTTCTTGTTTAAAATCAAATTTAATTTCATTATTATTTAAAGTAAATTTTGATATTTTATAGTTAATATTAGATGCTAAGCCATTTAATTTACCTGTAAGTATTTTTTTATTTGCATCAAATACTAATTCAGTAGCACTAATAGCAGAAGCGTCATCATTAGCACTATCTTTAACTTCTAAAACAAAATCTTTTTTATTAGCATCTGCTAATTTAAATTTACTAAATGTAACTTCAATAGTAGCAGTGCCGTTTTGAATTTTATTAATTGTTATTTTATTTGCAATCACTTCATCCTTTTTAGTTGATTCTGGTGTTGATGGGTTTTCTGGTACTGGTGTAGAGTTTTGATTAGGAACTTGTTCAAAAGTTACTGTTTGATAATTTAAATTATAATTTATATTAACTTTAATTTATATATATATATATATATAGAAGTAGTTAACTCCAAAAATGATAAATTTATATAATATTGTTTTGACAATAATTAAATAAAATTGTAAAATAAATTAGTAAATGTGCTAATGCATTTACAGTTTTTATGTGTCTTAAAATAAATTATATAAATAAAATTGTTTTATGTACAATATACAATGTTCTTTTTAAATTTTTACAATTAGAATAATTTAAATAACAAAAATTAATCTATTAGGAGATTATATATAAATGAAATTATTAAAAAACAAAAAATTTTGAGCAATGTCATTAAGTGCGATTGCAATTAGTACAAGTATAGTTGCGTTCGCAGCTTCTTGTTCAAATACAAATATTAAATCTAAGTTAAGCAAGCAATTAGCACAAACAAAAGATCAAAAAAACCATTTTGCTGTTTATGAAATTGAAAATTATACTAAACTAACAGATGAAGAAAAGAAGTCATTAGAAAATCTTGAGTTTGGTGTTTCTATTTTGGATAAAGATGGTAAAAATCCAATAAATATTAAAGTTAAAGGAGTTCAAAAAGAAGGTAAGATTTACGTTAAATTGCCACGCAAACCAGAAGTAAATGAAAAATTACTTGTTGTACCAACTAAAAATATTTTAAAAACAGAAGCATTAGTTTTAAATAATGATAATTTAAATTATCAAACAGTAACTTTTGAACAAGTTCCTGATCAAAAATTAGAACCAAAAGAAGAAAAACAAACTAAAGCTGTTGATTATGAAAAAGCAATTAAAGATGAAGATTATGTAAAACAAATTACATTATCTAATTTAGAAAAATATATTAGTAATGAGTATCAATATTTAAATCCAAATAATAAAACACTAGATTATAAAAATCATAGTTTTGTTCAAAAGTTTTTAGACGAAATTGATCTTTTAGCACAAAAATTAGAAAGCAACGACCTTAATTTAGAAGATAAACAAATTTATGAAAAAATTATTTTAGGATTACGTTGATTGCTAGCAGAAGATAATAATGAAACTAAAAATAAAGCTTTAGAATTATTTAAAGATTACTTTACAACAATCATGAAAGCAACAAAAGTAAATGATAAAGTTCATTATGATCCAAGTTTTATTAATGAATTTTATGGTTCAATAAGCAATTTGTTTGAAGAGCATGATTTAGAGCCATCAGTGGAAATTGAATCTAATAAAATCCGTATTGTTAAAGAAGATAAAGATGTAATAAAAGACAAAACAGTTACTGCAACATTTAATTTATACAATGGCTTTGACTGATCAACATTATTAAAAGATGTTGTATTTAAAGAATATAAGAAAGATAGTAATGGTAAACCAGTAATAGATGAAAAAACAAAAATGCCAATTGAAACTGATAAAATAGTTGAAGATCCTGTAGTAATGCGTTTAGAAATTGCTGAATATCCAAAAGATTGAAACACTAGCAAAGAAAATCCTAAAAACTTTTCATATATTAACTTTAAAAAATCAGAAGTTTTAAAATCACCAAAATTAGTGTTTACTAAGGTATTTAATTTAGATAAAGAACAAAAATATCATATTAACAATGTAATGTTCAGCCATAAATTAATTCCCAATTTATTGAAAGCATTGGATATAAAAAACAATACAACTAATGCCGAATTAATTAAAAAAATTAAAGAAAATATGACTGCTATTGATGAAAAAACACAAACAAATTTAAATACAAATTACATTCCTTTGTCACTTACAGAAACAAATAATAAAAAATAATTAATATAAAAAACTCTAGTTAGTATCTTTAAAATAACACTAGAGTTTTTTATATTAACTTAAAATTAAATTTTTCATTTTAGCTTCATCAATAAGTTTTTTAATAAAATATTCAACAGCAATCATAGCACGGACATCATTTTCGCAATAAATACGAGCGTCATGTACAAATTGTTCTCATTCTAGATCAGTAATTGTATTGAAAAAACGTTTTGTTGTTTTTGTTTGACAAACCAAACCATTACCCACACTTAGTTCTTTGTAGTTTAAACAATTAACATCGTGATAAATTTGTGGAAATTCTTTTTCAATAATTGGTAAGACTTTTTTAATTGAATAAAAACCTTTTAATTCAGGAATTACAATTAATTGCTTTCCCATTGAAACTATAAAAAAATCAGCTAAATCATACATGTTTTTAATTATTTCGCTAACCTTTAATTCATATATTTCTTCATTAATGAATTCAGCCATTTCTTTAAGACGCGAAGCTTCAAAAGATTTGTTGTATACAATATATGAATATTCTAATCCCTGGTGAATTTTATCAATAATTGCTTTAAACCATTCATTATTAATTTCACGTGGATCAATAATCATATTAGTGCATTTTAAATTTTTAATATCACAACTTCCATCATCAATAATAATAGAATTTTGTGTAACAGTTTGGGTAAAAGGAAACGAATTATCAACAGCGCGAATTGCTGAATTAATTGATTCAAAATCAAAATAAACCTTTTTTGATTTCAATTTAGCAAATAAATCAACAGCAGCTTGATAGATCTTTATTTGATTATTTTTATATAAATTAAAAAAGGTTTGATTAGCATATGTTTTTAAAATATCAATCCCTAAT
This sequence comes from Ureaplasma parvum serovar 3 str. ATCC 27815, assembly GCF_000019345.1. Lineage (NCBI taxonomy): Bacteria > Bacillati > Mycoplasmatota > Mycoplasmoidales > Mycoplasmoidaceae > Ureaplasma > Ureaplasma parvum. The sequence continues at coordinate 212,776 of NC_010503.1, forward strand.
ATATCTTTAGTAACATTATCTAAACCAAATTTTTTAATTGTTAAAATTTTTCCACTATATTTAATAACATCATATCCGCTATATGCGTATAAATTTCTTAATTCTAATCAAAAATCATTATCCTTATAGTCACCCTTATCATTATATGATGGTATAAAATAGTTAGGAATTCTTTGTTCGATAGGCAAAGCTAATAAATTTTGTTTATGAACTAATAATTCGCTGATTACTTCATCAAAATCATTGTGTAATTTTTCAATGCCTTTAATTAATTCATCCATGGTTTTATTAAAACGTACATCATCTTTTAAATCTTCTGTTTTGTAATCATAAATTTTTTTGGCTTCCTTATAATCATTTATGCTACTATAGGTTCCATCGATTAAATCATCTATTAAAATACCTTTACAATGATCATAAGCATCAATATCTTCATAATATTTTTTATTTTCGTCTTTTTTTAAATAAATTGCTTCTCCACGCTTACGTTTACGTTTTAATTCATTAATTTCAAATTTATTAAATTGATTTGCAGCACTTGGTGGTAAAGATAAAACTACGCTTTTTTGATAATTATAATAAGGAGAAATTGTAAAATTTACTTGATTTTTTTTTAATTTAACATAATCAACAATGCACATTTGATAACTTATACATTTATTTATAAAATAAGGGTGTTTTGAGATAACTTGTGCTTGGTAAAATACATCTAAAATATGGTGTTTTTTAATTGAACTTGTCCCTTTTGTTTCGATAACAATAAATTCATCGTTCTTTTTGATAAAACAATCGGGTTTAGTAATTAATTTATCATTAATAAAAACAGGTTGAAAAAAAATGATTTTATCATTTTTATCAATTAATTCTAAAGTTAAATTAGCAAGCTCTTCTAATGATTTGTTTTTAAATAAAGGATCAGTTTCGAAATTAATAATTTTCTTAATGTAATGATAAGTTTTTTTAATATCTTCTTGTGATGCTTTATCTAATAAAATACCTTCAGCAATTTTAGGATTGTCCACATCTATATTTTTATTAATTTCTAATTGTGAAAGAAAATCAGTTTGTTCCTTATAAATTTCATATGCATCAATTTCATAATCATGTTCTTCTTCATCATCTAAATCCTCAAAATCATAAGAACTAACATTTTTTAACAATAAGTCGATTTTAGCTTTAATCTCAGCATTAGTGAAAAACCACATTGCTTTTTGCTTTGTATAATAACCAATGTAATCATATTTAGTAATGTATTTCCCTGTGCGCATTGATAACCTCACTTTATAACATTAATTATATATAAAAAAATAATGTTCAATAAACGAACATTATTTAAAAAAACTTTATTTATTTTCATTTAAAACATATTCTAATTCTCAAACAACACCATTTTCTACGTTTGTGTGTTTAGTAATGTGACGTGCTAGTAATTTAGCGGGACGTGTACCATTTTTCATGGCAAAGCCATATCCAGCATGGTTTAGCATTGTCAAATCATTTTCACCATCGCCGAAAGCTATACAACGATCTAATGGAATTCCATAATATGAGGATAAATAGCGCATAGCCATTGCTTTATCAGCAAATGATGAATTAATTTCAATAACTTCAAATTGGTCATCAACCCTCGCTGATCAGCTACGAACCGCTAAAGTGGGAGCAATTTGTTTAATATGATAAACCATAGAATCAAATAAAGCTTTATCGTTGACATTTAATAAAAGGGCATTAGCATCTCTAATAAGGTTGTTAATATCATTTTCCTTAGTCAATTTATTTTTTTCATTCATATCACGAATGGGCACGTGAAATATATCAATAAATGATTTTCAAATATTTAAATCCATATTACTGTTTAAAATGGTAGCAACATTATCAGCTTCAACAACAGCATTAACAATATTTTTAGCAATAAATCGATTTTTTAAAATTGCGCTTACAATATCTTTACTAAATGTCATATTAATTGGCGCGAATTTTTTATCGGAAGGGTTTGAAATATAAGAGCCATTATAATTAGCCATTAAAGTTGTTAATCCTAATTTTTCATAAATATGGATTGATCCACGTAAGGGACGACCTGTTACAATACAGAAAATATGGCCTTGATTGATGATTTTTTTAATTCCCTCAATTGTTTTTTCTGATATATCACTATCATTATTTAAAAGTGTTCCATCTAGATCACAAGCAATTAAATATTTGTTGTTTTTTCCCATTAATTTTTTACCTCATTATATACTATTATTTTAGTTGCATATGTTTTAAAACTAGTTGTACATTTTGATAAGCAATATCGTTAGCACGCTCGCAACTATTGTCTATCATTATATCTAATTCTGGACTATTTAATCAATAAGAAATTTTTTGTTGCAGCTTTTCTAAAAAATCAGCAACGATATTGGCTAAATCATTTTTAAAAACACCATAGTTTTGTTGTTGGTATTTTAGTTCGATTTCTTTAAAGCTTAGATTTGTTAAACAAGCATAAATTGTCATTAAATTACTTACTCCTGGTTGTAATGTTAAATCATATTTAACTTTGTTTAAATTATCTGTTAAAGCTCCTTTAATTTTTTTAAAAATTATATCCTTTGAATCATTTAAAAAAATCACACCCTTAAGGTTTTTAGAAGATTTTGACATTTTAATATTAGGATCTAATAAATCCATAATTTTTGCCCCTATTTTAGGAATATAAACTTGAGGCAATTTAAAAGTATTACCATATCTTTTATTAAAACGGTCAGCAAGCGTTCTTGTTAATTCCAAATGTTGTTTTTGATCTTGGCCAACAGGAACAACATCTGCATTAAAAGTTAAAATATCTGCTGCCATTAATGTGGGATATGTTAATAAACCAGAAGGAATCATTTCAGTGTTATTAGCCATCTTTGTTGCTTTAATACTTTTATCTTTAAATTGTGTCATACGCGTTAGTTCACCAATACTTGTTGAACATAATAATATGTGAGCTAATAATGGAATCGATAAGATATCTGATTGGTAAAATAGACATGTTTTTTTAGGATCAATACCAGCAGCTAAATATGTCGCGATAATCTGACGTTTAGTAGTAGAAAAATCAGTGTTATCAAAAATATTTGGTGTTAAGGAATGTAAATCCGCAACAAATAAAAACACTTCATAATCATCTTGTAAATCAACAAAGTTTTTAATTGCACCTAAATAATTTCCTAATGTTAAATTATTAGTTGGTTGAATTCCTGAAATTAGTCTTTTCATAATGTTTTATTTTACCTTACTTAAACGTTAATACAATTAAACATTTAAAATTAATGTTTTTTTTGTATACTTAATTATTATATAAGTAAAATTGTAATTATAAGAAGATAAAAATAAAAGGAATATGATTTACGTTTTATACAGTCCTAATTGCGCAGTGTGTAAAAAAGTTGTGCGATTTTTCCGAAATAATCAAATTGAAATTACCAAAATTATTATTGGTGAAGATAAAATAGAACGTTCTATGTTGTTAGATATTTTATCTCTTTGTGAAGATGGCTTTGGAACAATTATATCTTTTAAGACAGAATCTTCAAAACGCTTGAATATTACTTCAAAAACTTTTTTAGATTTATCTACAAAAGAATTATTAAATTTAATTCAAAATGATTTAAATTTAATTCGTCGCCCTTTAATCTATCAAACAAAAAACAATCGACCATATCGTTTACAAATTGGTTATGATTCAGAAGAAATTGAAATTTTTAAACGAGCAGTGCATGAAAAATAATAAGCCAATTTGTTTTTATGATATCTATTGTTTTAAACCACAAGAATGTTTTAAAAGAAATGATATTAATTTGTTAGAAGATAAACTAAAAAGATATTCAAAAATAACATTTTTACGAAATAAAGAAAATCCTGAAATTATTTTTTTATTAGGTGGAGATGGATCGTTTATCAATTTTATTAACCAACAATGAAAAAAAAATGTAAAAATTGTTGGCATTAATTATGGACAATTAGGTTTTTATAGTTCATATGATAGTATTAAAACTATAAATTTAGACGAAATTATTGATGAAAATATGTATTATAATCCTTTATTACTTAAAGTAAGTATTAATAACCAAAATTTTTTTTATTGTTTGAATGAGTTAAGTTTATTTTCTAATGAGTTAGTGTCTTTTGATATTAGCATAAATGATTATCCATATGAAAAATTTCGTGGCTCTGGTTTGTTATTTGTAACACCAAGCGGATCAACTGGCAAAAACAAAACAGCTTTTGGTCCCATTATTTTTAATAATCATGAGAATTTTATTATGACAGAGATTTTTCCTGTTAATCATTTAAAATATTCAAGTTTAAATGCCCCTGTGGTTTTTAGAAAAGATTATAAAATCAGTTTAACAAATATTAAATTTAAAAAATCTTTTAGTGTTGCTATTGATGGGAATATCATTAATTTTAGCGATAAAATTAATGATATTAAAGTAGAAACAATCCAAGCTTCATCAAAAATTCATGGTTTAAATAATTTTAAGAAATACATTGATAAATTAAACAAATCTTTTATTAAAGGAGAATAAAAATGCAAAATTTAAATAATAAGCAAAAAACATTAATTATTTTTTTAGGTATTATTACCTTTGGAATTTTTATTATTTACTTTTTTACAAAAGCTAAAAAAGTATCTCAAATTAGAAACACTCATTTAATAGTATCTTCAAATATTCCTTTTAGTTTAAATGATTTTTATAATTGTATTGGTTCAAAAAATAATTTAGTTAACGTTGATGCGACAATTAATACATTAAAAATTGAATTAAAAGAAATTAACGCATTGAATAATGAAAAATTAAAGGTTTTAGGTGCAAAAGGGATTATGTGCAATCAAACAAAAATTTCTATTATTTTTGGTGATTTTTGTTTGGAACTTAAAGAATTAATTAAAAAAGATTTATTTTCATAGTATACTATATACTTAATTTGTTAATGTACATATACAAATATTATATTCATAAATTAGTTATTAAAGGACATTAAAAAAATATGTTAATTAAACCCGCGAAACGCAGTGAAAAAATTTATACAATTATTGCTATAAAAGATAGTGTTGTAACTTTAAAAAATGATTATCAAGACGAAAAAAATATTCAAATTTACGAGTTTGATTTGCAGAATATTATTCCAGAAGTTGGTAAATTTATTAATCTAATTAAATACGATCAACAAGGTTGTTCAGTATTTGAAGAATATGATAAAAACATTTAATTTATTTATGATATTTTCCGTTATTTAAAATACTAAGTGCCCTATATATTTGTTCACATAACATGACTTTTGCTAAGCCATGAGCAAAAGTCATTTTTGACATAGATAAATGATAATTAGCACGCTCATAGATGCTTTCATGTAAACCATTAGATCCACCAATAATGAAACAAATATCATGAGAAAATGTGTTTAGTCATTGTTGTATTTTTTTAGCTAATGTTTCGCTACTTATAATGTTGCTTTCAATAATTAAAGCAATTACAAAATCATTTTGATTAATATTTTTAAAAATTTTAGAGGCCTCTTTACTTTTAATTTGTTCTAAGGATTTATTTGAAATTTGAACTGGTTCAGGTTCATCGCTAACAACAATTTCTTGGCATTTTAAATAATGGTTAATTCTTTTTAAATAATCATTAATTAGATCAACAAAAGCTTTTTGTTTTAATTTCCCTACACTTATAATTTTTATCATCATCTTAGTTAAATAACCTTTTTTTTGATTATAATCTAACTAAGATTATAAAGGATAATGATTCAATGAAATATATTATTGCTAATTTTAAAATGAATGCAACACAAGAATTAATTAATCATTTTTTAAATAATTTAACGTTATTTGATGAGCAAAAAATTATTATTGGTTTAGCACCAGGGGATTTATATTTAAAAACATTTGTTAATTTAGCTGAAATAAAAAAAGTCAATTTATATGCTCAAAACCCATCATTACATAATAAAGGACCTTATACAGGTCAAATAAGTTGTTTACAATTATTAGATATTAATATTAAAAATGCTTTAGTTGGGCATAGTGAAATACGTATTGATTTTTCACAATCAATAATTGATCAAAAAATAAAAATATCTATGGATTTATTAGAACAAGTCATCATTTGTGTTGGCGAAACTTTTGATGCTTATAAACAAAATAAATCACTTAATTTTGTTTTAAATCAATTAGCCAACATCATTAATTACAAAGGATTAAAAAAAATTATTATCGCTTATGAACCAATTTGAGCAATTGGCACTGATTTAGAATTAGATTTTAAACATATTAATTACATGATCGAAGGAATTAAAACATATTTATATAATTGTACTGGAATAAATATTCCTATTTTATATGGCGGTAGTGTTAATGACAATAATATTAATGAATTGTGCAATCAAAAATTAATCGATGGTTTTTTAATTGGCAATGCTTCATTAGATGTTAATGTTTTTAATAAAATTATCGATAAATGTAAATAATAAAATGGATTAGAATATGAAATTAAATAAAAAAATAGGTTTGATAATCATTGATGGATTAGGAATTGGAAAAGAAGATAATACTAATGCTGTTCATTTAGCAAATCCACCAACATTAAATTATTTGATTAATAATTTTCCCACATTACAAATTAGTGCGGCTCAACAAAATATTGGTTTACTTGAAAATCAAGCAGGTAACAGCGAAATTGGTCATTTAACAATTGGTGCGGGCCGTATCATTTTAAATGATAATGCAAATATTAATAATTATATGAAATCCGTTGATTATGAAAGTGCAGTTTTAAGCAATATTAAAAATGAAATTGTTCATATTGTTGGCATGTATTCGAATGGTTTAGTACATAGTAATTATGAACATATTCATTGAATTATTAAACAAATAATTAAAAACAATAATCAGGTTGTTTTACATTTAATTTCTGATGGACGAGATGACTATCCTTATGGTTTTGCTCAATTCATTGAACAAATTAATGCCTTAAAAAAACAATATAATATTATTGTAAAGAGTCTAAGTGGGCGTTATTTTGCAATGGATCGTGATCAGCGATGAGAACGTACCCAAAAAGCATTTAATGCAATGTTTGTTAAGCAAGATAAAATATGTGAAAAAACATTTTTAGAGGTTGCACAATCAATCGCAAATTCTTATAAAAGTGATGAATTTGTTCAACCTGTAGTTTTTAATGATGATGAAAAATATAATTTAAAACCACATCAAAAAGTGATTTTAGCAAACTATCGTTCAGATCGTATGCGCCAGTTAGCACACTTACTTAAACCTAACAAAAAATTTCATTACAATAATCCGTTTTTAGTTCAAGATGTTAATTTAATTACTTTAGTACCATTCCCTGATGTTGATGCAATAGCTTTATTTGAGAAGCAAAATTTAAATAACACTTTAGGTGATGTTTTTAATAAACACCAAATAAAAGAAGCTCGAATTGCAGAAACAGAAAAATATGCCCATATATCTTTTTTCTTTGATGGCGGTGTTAATAAATATTATTCGACAAAAACACAATATTTGATTCCTTCGCAAAAAGTTGCTACTTATGATTTATGTCCCCAAATGTCAGCACATTTAATTACGAAAACTATTATCGATCATTATTTCGATCATGATGTTTTTATTGTTAATTATGCAAATCCTGATATGGTTGGTCATAGCGGCAATATGCAGCAAACAATTGAAGCAATTCTAAGTGTTGACCATGAAATTCGAAAATTATATGATTTTTTTGAAAAGAATAATGGTGTGTTGATGATTACAGGTGATCATGGAAATGCTGAAATGATGCTTGATGATCAAAAACAAGTAATTACTTCTCACAGTGTTAATGATGTTTGGTTTATTATCACAGATAATAAAGTTATTTTAAATTCGACACAAAAATTTAGTTTAGCAAATATTGCTCCAACTATTTTGGAATATTTAAATATCGCTCAACCAATTCAAATGACAGCAACGAGTATGATAAAAAAGATTTGTGAATAGTTTTATTATGCTATTATAATAATTTGATATACGAAGGAGTTTTATAATGGATAAAAAAGCTAAAATTTATACTTGATCACACATTATTTTAATTGTTTTTAGCTTAGTTTGTTTGCATTGGTTTTTCATTTTATCAATCACAATTCCTAACCAAACTGGTTTTTTAATTAATCGAGTTGGTCAATGAATAAATTCATCTAGTACATATGCTTATAAAATTGATCCTCGATCATTATTTTATTTAAATTATACTTTAAACTTTAATATTGCTTTAAATGCAAGTGGTATAGCTAGTATTGTTTTATTTATTTGTTATATTTTAACATTTATTTTTAATCTAATAATGATTGGAATTATTAGATCTTGAAGGCCAAGTTTATTACATTTAATAATTGCTATATTAATTTGACTTGCTATTTTATATTTATTTATCATTATTATGATCAAACCAAACTTTAATCAGATTATTAATAATAGTTATTATACATGATTAAAAAATGTTATTTTTAATGATCAAACTTTAACACTTAATAAAAAAAATGTGATTTTAAATACTTATATTAATCACTATCATTTACCAATAATTAATGATCCACAAGTTGCTTTATTAGATATTAGCAAACACCAAATTAATAATGAAAATTTAACATTTAATCCTTCATACAACTATAATGCCAATCTTTATTTTACAAAAGCAAAATTAATTTATTGTACTTATACAATTATTGGAATAATTTTTATCATTAGTTTTATTTATTATCTAAGTGAAATTATTAAACGATGTTTATTAGTTAATGACAATTGAAAAATTAAACAACACGAACGAAAAGATGGTTTAAATATAAAAAAAAGAAAAAATAAACAAGAAATTGTTGCTCCTGACCCTATTTTAGAAGAAATTTTTAAAGAATTAGATTTATAAAAAATATTGAAGACACTTGTTTAATTATTTGTCTTAATATTTTTTTAATTTTTAACATAAAATTAATGTATAAGTCTTTTAAAAAAGAGGAATTAACAACATATGAAAATAATTAATTTATTAGCTTATCAAATTCTTGATTCGCGCGGCCAACCAACAGTAGCTGTTAAATTATTTTTAGAGAACGATCAAAGTGTAATTGCAATGGTTCCATCAGGCGCTTCCACTGGAGCAAAGGAAGCATTAGAATTAAGAGATGGTGATGTAAATTATTTTTTTAATAAGTCTGTTAAATTAGCAATTCAAAATATTAATAATATTATTCGCCCTCATCTAATTAATAAAAATGTTTTAAATTTTTTTGAATTAGATAATTTATTAATTAATCTAGATGGTACTGAAAATAAAAGTAAATTAGGTGCTAATGCTTTATTAGGTGTTTCTATAGCGATTGTTAAAGCGGGAGCAATAGCCGCTTCTAAACCTTTATATCAATATATTAAAGAAGACTTAATGCATAATTATGATGTAAACTATTATGCTCCAATTCCGTTAATGAATTTTATTAATGGTGGGGCTCACGCAGATAATGATTTAGATATTCAAGAATTTATGATTGTTCCATTAAATGCAATTTCATTTTCTCAAGCGATTCAAATTGGATCAGAAATTTTTCATCAATTAGATAAACTTTTAAAAAGCAATCATTTAAGTACAACAAAGGGTGATGAAGGCGGTTTTGCTCCAATGTTAAAAAATAATTATGTGACTTTAGAACTATTAGTTCATGCTATTAAAAAAGCACATTACCTTCCTTCAAAAACACAAGGAGTTTGTCTTGCCTTAGATGTCGCAGCTTCTGAATTGTATGAAAACGGAAAATATTTTTTTAAAAAGTCTTCATCTCATAACATTACTCTTGAACAAACATCATTCAGTAGTGATGAATGAATAAAGTATTGAAGTAAATTAGTATCTATGTTTCCTATCATTTCGATCGAGGATTGTTTTGAGGAAAACGATTGAAATAGTTTTGCGTTATTTTTAAAAAATAACCCACACATTCAAGTGGTTGGTGATGATTTATATTGCACAAACTTAAAGTATCTACAAAAAGGAATTGATTTTAAAGCAACAAATGCTATTTTAATTAAACCTAATCAAATTGGTACAATTAGTGAAACGTTAGATGTTATTAAATTTGCACAAAAAAACAATATTAATACTATCATTTCGCATCGCTCTGGCGAAACTGAAGACACTTTTATTGCAGATTTAGCGATTGGTGTAGGTGCTGGGCAAATTAAAACAGGTTCATTATCACGTTCTGAACGGATAGCGAAGTATAATCGTATTTTAGAAATCGAACAAGAATTAAAGGATAAATTAATTTATGAACCAAGTAAATTTTTTAAATTTAGATAAAAATATTTTAATTATTACTTCAGGTGGTGATGCACCGGGTATGAATGCTTCATTAATTTCATTAATCCATAGATTAATGAATAATAATTTTAATGTTTTTATAGGAATTGAAGGATTATTAGGACTGTACAATAATTTAATTGAACCAATTAAAGATAAACGTGTTTTTGATGTTTATTTTAACGAGCAAGGAACAGTCATTAAGACAAGTAGATTTATTAAATTAGATATTAATGATAAAAAAACACAAATTATTAAAGATAATTTATTAAGTCATAATATTCAAAAAATTATTATCTTAGGCGGCCAAGGTAGTATGCAAGCTGGTTTAGTGTTAACAAAAATGGGCTTTGAAGTCTTTGGAATATTACACACTATTGATAATGATTTTAGTGAAACACAAATGTGTATAGGGGCCTTAAGTGCTGCTTCTTTTAATCAAAAATTATTAAAGTGCCTAAATTACACAGCAAAAGCTCATTGTGCTTTTAATTTAGTTGAGCTTATGGGTCGTGAATGTTCATGATTAGTCAATAATAGTGTTGGTAAATTAAAACCTATTTTAATGTTAACTAATCAAGATAATAAATATACTGTTGATGAAGTAATAGATTTAATTAAAGATAAAATAAACTCAATAAAAGAATACGATCCTTTAATCATTGTTCAAGAATTAATCTATGATCAAAAATGATACGAATTATTAGTAAAAACTTTTGAGCAAAAATTACATAAAAGTTTACGAATTACAATTTTAAATTATTTACAACGCGGAGCTCCAGTAAGTGATTTTGATTTACAATTAGCAAAAGATAGTGCGAATGTATTGGTTGATTTTATTGTTAATCAAAATGATATAAAAAACACAAATAATATGTATGTAGTTATTAATAAGTTTGATAATAAGTTAGAAGTTATTAAATTCAATAAATAGAGGGAAAATTAATGTTTTCAAAAACACGCATTATTGCTACAGTAGGTCCAGCAACAACAAAATTGTTTTCTAATTGGTTAGAATTTAACGATTTAAATAATATAAATGATGCTCAACAAGTATGCATAAACATTAAAGATTTAATTTTAAGTGGTGTTAATATTTTTCGTATGAATTTAAGTCATGGCGACCAAAAAATACACCTTTTTCGTACACAATTAATTAAAAAAATTGCGGATGAATTAAAGATCAAAGTTGAAATATTATTTGATACAAAAGGACCAGAAATTCGTGTTTGTGAAATGAGTGATAATAATTTTATTATTAAAAATAGTGAAGTTATAATACATTGTAAAGAAAAAGTTTTAGGTAGTTTTAATGAGTTTAGTGTTACTGATGCTACTGGACAATACAATATGATTAGTGATGTTAAAATTAATCACCGAATTTTAATCGACGATGGAAAATTAATTTTAATTGTTAAAAAAATTGATTTTCTAAAAAACATCATTTATACAACCGCTAAAAATAGTTATTCATTAAAAACAAATAAACGCTTAAATTTACCAGATGCCAATTATAGTTTGCCGTTTTTGTCAAAGAAAGATATTGATGATATAAATTTAGCAGTTAAATTAAAAATTCCTTATTTGGCTTTATCGTTTATTTCTAATATTAAACAAATTAATGAGGTTAAACAACTTTTAAAAAAGTCCTCATTTATACCAAAATTAATTGCAAAAATTGAAACTCAAGAAGCAATTGATAATCTAGAAGAAATTATTAAAAATACTGATGGTATCATGGTTGCGCGTGGGGATTTAGGGCTAGAAGTACCTTTTTATAAAATTCCTATTTATCAAAATAAAATTGTTGAATTATGCCATAAATACAATAAATATTGTATTATAGCGACACAAATGTTAGATTCATTAGAACGTAATATTATCCCCACACGAGCTGAAGTCACAGATGTTTATTATGCCGTTAAACAAAAGGTTAACGCAACAATGTTATCAGGCGAAACGGCCGCAGGAATTGATCCAATTAATGCTGTACAAGTTATGAAATCTATTATTTTAGAGACAGAAAATAATAATATAGAAAACGAAATAACATTTAAAAAAAATGAATTATTAATTCCTAAGGAAGTTAAATTAAAAATTTTATCATTTCATAAATTAAAAATAAATAAACATAAATTATTAGTTGTTAATTTAATTAGTAAAAATTCTAAACATTTAGTTTATGATATATTAAAATATGATTTTAATTTTAATATTTTATTTGTTATAGATAAAAATCAAGAACATGATTTATTATTAAAAAATGCTAATTTTATTATTAGTGAAAATAAAATGTTAAAACAAGAAGAATTATTAAAATCATTTAATATTGATTTTAATAATCATGAATTTTTATTTATTTCAATTTAAAATAAAAATAATTTTATTATTAATATCTTTAATATAGTATAATTATAAAATATTCTGTCTATTTAAGCACAAATGTGTAATAAATAGGCTTTTTTCTATTTTTGTGAGGTACTAGTTAGAATATGCAAAATAATAAAAATTATACTGAGAAATTTATTACTGATAAAGTAATGCGAAGAGATTATTCAAAAATTAAATCTAATTTTGAAGGACCAAATCTACTTGAAATTCAAGTTGAATCTTTTAAACGCTTTATGGAGAAAGATTTAAAAGAAGTTATTTCAAGTATTTTTCCATTAAAATCTCCTCAGGGTAAGTATACGTTAGCATTTAAAGGTTTAAAAATTAAGCAGCCAACAAAAGATGAAAGTGCTTGTCGTGACGAAGGTAAAACATTTGAAACACCAATTTATATTGATTTGGAATTAACAGATAACTACACAGGTGAAGTTAAACGTGCACAACGAAATACTAAAACAGGAGAAGATGGTATTTATTTAGGAGCAATTCCCAAAATGACAGAAAAAGGAACTTTTGTTATTAATGGAATTGAAAAATTTGTTATCTCACAAATTGTTAGATCACCAGGAATTTATGTACTTGGTAAATCAAGCATCAAATTGAACGGTTCACGTAAGCGTTTATTTGAAGGCAAAATTTGTGAAATTTATCCTTCTAAGGGTACTTTGATGCTTGGTTATATTCCTAAGGATCGTCATAATATTCAAATTGTTGCACGTGATTCATCTGGTGATAATGCGCAAACATTTTCAGTAACTACTTTACTAAAAGCTTTTGGTTTAACAAGTGCTGAAATCTTAAAAATTTTTAATAATGAAAAAGAGATTCGTGAATCATTAGAAATTGAAAAATATGCGCCAGAATATATTTTTGAAAATTCACAAGAAAATGAAATTATTTTTAAAATTTATAGTGATGCTCATGATATTCATGAGAAAGCCGATCGTCGAGAATCAAATAATAAGTTAAAAGAAGAATATATAGAACAAGGTTCACCACTTTTATCAAAGTTAAAACAACTAATTTTTAATTATGTTGAAAAAAACGATGAAATTGATGCATTATTACATGAAAATAAAGATGTTGAAGATGCTAGTTTCATTAAGAATAATAAAAAATTATATGATGAAAGAGAAGAAATCATTAATTGCATCATTAGTGAAAAAGCAGCTAAGGATATCGTTGAATTATTAGGTATTAATATTAAAAATATAGAAACACTAAGACATTTAGGCAAAGCTTCTTATCAAATAGCTTTACAACAACATTTTTTTAATAAGCGTTTATATGATATTAGTAGTGCTGGACGCTATAAATTTGAAAAAAAATTATTATTAAGTGAACGTTTATATCAAAAAGTAATTGCGAATGATATTATTGATAAAAAAAATAATATTCTAATTCCTAAAGATACTTTAATTACTAAAGAACATATCGAACTAATAAAAAAAGAATCACGTGATAAAAACATTAAATGAACAAAAAAAATTAATTTATTACCAACAGCATTAGAATCAGAAATTGAACAATTTTTAGAATATGAAAGTATTGCAGTTTATAAAGATAATGATTTAAGAGATGAAACAACAGAGATTGTCGGTCTAGCATCAGGTTGCAAACTTCAAACTTTAACCGTGGCTGACTTAGTTGCTACAACAAGTTATATTTATAACTTGAATTATGAAATTGGTGAATTTGATGATATAGATCATTTAGGTAATAAAAGACTTAAATTGATTCATGAATTATTACGAGCAAGAATTGCTACAAGTATGGCTCGTATTGAGAAGTTTATTAATGAAAAGTTGGCTATTTCTGATGGTTCAAGCAATAACATTACAAATGTTAATGATAAAGGTATTGATACTGAACTTGATCGTGAAATTGAAGAAAGCGATATGAGTGATGAGGAAAAGAAAAAAGCAATTAGTGTTAAATCAATTATTAATACAAAACAATTCCAAAGTTTAGTTAAAGATTTTTTTAATTCACATCAATTAATTCAATTTATTGACCAACAAAATCCATTAGCAGAATTAACTAATAAACGTCGTATTTCAGCGATGGGTCCAGGAGGAATTAGTCGTGAAGACCCTAATTTAGATATTCGTGATGTTCATCACTCTCACTATTCGCGTATTTGCCCGATTGAAACACCAGAAGGAATGAATATTGGGTTGATTATGTCTTTAGCATCACTTGCAAAAGTAGATGAAAATGGTTTTATTGTAGCACCTTATTATGTTGTTGAGGATGGGGTTGTAAAAGAAGATTATAAATATTTAACAGCCCATGAAGATGATAACTATATTATTGCTGAATCATCAGTCCAATTAGATGAAAATAAACGAATTTTAGATGAACAAGTTGTTGCTCGATATCGTGGCTCAACAGGTTTATTTAGTCCTAATGAAGTTGATTTTATTGATATTGTTCCAAAACAAGTAGTATCAATTGCTGCATCAGCAATTCCATTTATTGAAAATGACGATGGGGCACGTGCTTTGATGGGGTCAAACATGCAACGTCAAGCAACACCTTTAATTAAACCATATGCCCCTATTGTAGGGACAGGTACAGAATTTAAAATTGCACACGATTCAGGAATGGCTGTTGTTGCTAAAAATGACGGAGTGGTTGAATTTGTTGATAGTCAAAAAATTATCATTAGAAATGATAATGATAAATTAGATGATTATAAATTAATTAAATATCGTAAATCAAATCAAGACACATGTAATAACCAAATTCCAATTGTAAAAGTAGGTCAAAGAGTTCACAAATCTGAAACAATTGGTGATGGACCTGCAATGCAAAATGGTGAATTAGCTTTAGGTCGTAATATTCTAGTTGGTTATACAACTTGACGAGGTTATAATTTTGAAGATGCTATTATTATTTCTGAACGTTTAGTTGATCAAGATGTATTTACATCAATTCATATTGATGAGCATACAATTCAATGTATGAAAACAAAAAACGGTGATGAAGAAATCACTCGTGACATGCCTAATGTCTCTGATACTGCAAAACGTTTTTTAGATAATCAAGGTATCGTTTTAGTTGGCGCTGAAGTTCATGAAGGAGATGTTTTAGTTGGAAAAACAACTCCACGAGGTAATGTTGAAACTGCTCCAGAAGATCGTTTATTGCAAACAATTTTTGGCGATAAATCAAAAACAGTTAAAGATTCATCACTAAAAGTAAAACACGGTCAAGAAGGAATTGTTGCTGCTGTTAAGCGAATTAAATCAAGTGATGAAAATGGTAGTGAATTACCAGATGACGTAATTGAAATTATCAAAGTTTATATTGTTCAAAAACGTAAAATTCAAGTTGGTGACAAAATGGCAGGGCGTCATGGAAATAAAGGAATTGTATCAAAAGTTGTTCCTATTCAAGATATGCCTTTTTTAAAAGACGGGACTCCATTAGATATTATGTTAAATCCATTAGGTGTACCTAGTCGTATGAATATTGGTCAAATTTTAGAATTGCACTTAGGTTATGCTGCGGCTGAAATAGGTAAAAAACAATTAATTCAAATTGCAATTGATCAATTAGGTTATGAAAAATATATTTCATTGTTTGGAATCAATGAAATTATTGCTAAAAAACTTTATGAAAATATTAGTAATTTAATTAAACACAAACAAGCAAAACAGGCAAAAGATATAGATTTAATTGATGTGACAATTATTCTAAAAGAATTGGGATTATCATATGATGATATTGGAATTAAAATTTCAACTCCTGTATTTGATGGTGCAAATCATGATGATATTGTTTCTATTATGAATGAAGCAAACATTGATATTGAAAATAATAAGGGTAAACAAGTTCTATATGATGGAAGAACTGGTGAACCATTCGATGGTTTAATTTCAGTTGGATTAACATACATGTTAAAACTAGATCATATGGTTGATGATAAAATTCACAGTCGTTCGGTTGGTCCATATAGTAAAATTACACAACAACCATTGGGTGGTAAATCACAAAATGGAGGCCAACGTTTTGGTGAAATGGAAGTTTGAGCTTTAGAAGCTTATGGTGCAGCTTATAATTTATTAGAAATTTTAACAATTAAATCCGATGATGTTCAAGGACGTAATCAAGCTTACAATGCTATTATAAAAGGTCACGATGTTGTTGCTGATGGAATGCCAGAATCATTTAAATTATTAACAAAACAAATGCAAGGTTTAGGGTTATGTATTACCGTTGAAACAAAAGATGATCGTATGGTAGATATTAATGAATATACACTAAATCAAAATCGTTTAAATAATGACGATGATGAGGTTATTTTAGATGAAAATCTAAAAGAGATCAATGATTCTAATGAAGAAATATTTAATACAAACTTTAATAATAATGACTATGATGATGAAGAGAACTTCTAAATAATAGAAAGGTAAAATAATATGAGTCAAAAAGGGATTAAATCATTAACGATTTCCATTGCTTCACCTGAACAAATTTTAAATTGATCAAAAGGTGAAATCACTAAACCTGAAACAATTAATTACAAATCATTAAAACCAGAACCTAATGGGTTGTTTGATGAAAGTATTTTTGGGCCTTCAAAAGATTATGAATGTTATTGTGGAAAATATCGTAAAGTAAAACATAAAGGTAAAATTTGTGAACGTTGTCATGTTGAAATTACTGAATCAATTGTACGTCGTGAACGAATGGGACATATTGAGTTAGCTGCTCCTGTTGCCCATATTTGATTTACAAAAGAATTACCTTCGCCATCAAAAATCTCATTATTATTAGATATTACATATAAAGAAGTTGATCAGGTAGTTTATTTTGTTAATTACATTGTTTTAGATGAAGGAAATAATGTATATGATGGTAAATCAATTTTTAATAAAAAAGAAGTTTTAGATTTAACATCACCAAAAAATTCAATTCGATCACGTAATAAATTACGTCGAACATTACGTAATATTCAAGAACGAATTGAAGATGAATTAAATCATGAACGTGAAGCATTAATTCAAGATTTTGATTATCGTTTAGCTGTAACATATGATCAAATGTTAAAAGATTCTAATATTCCTTTTTCAGTGAAAGATGTAATGGCTTTTATTGAAAAACATACAGGCGTTCGTTTTGGTATTGGTGCTGAAGCTATTCGTGAATTATTAGAAAAACTAAATCTTGAAGAAGAACATGAAAAGATTAAACAAGCAATTCAAAATTCACCTAATGCTTATGATCAAAAAACAAAACGCTTATTGCGTCGTTTAGAATGTGTAAGATGAATTAAGGATTCAGGTTCAAAACCAGAATGAATGGTAATGACAAGAATCCCTGTCACACCATCTGAAACAAGACCAATTATTTCTTTAGATGGCGGTCGTTTTACGACCTCTGACACAAATAATTTTTATCGTAAAATCATTATTCGTAATGAACGTTTAAAACAAATGCAAGCAACAGATGCTCCTGAAATTTTATTAGATAATGAAAAACGTTTATTACAAGAAGCAGTTGATTCATTATTTGATAATAATTCACGTAAAAAACCAGTTGTAGGTAAAGATAAACGTCCTTTAAAATCATTGTCAAATCATCTTAAAGGAAAACAAGGATTATTTAGACAAAATTTATTAGGAAAACGTGTTGACTATTCAGGTCGTTCTGTAATTGTTGTTGGTCCTGAATTAAAAATGTATGAAGTAGGAATTCCTGCTTTAATGATTTTAAAATTATTTAGACCATATATTATTTCTGAATTAATACGTAAACGTGATGAATTAGGTAATGAAATTCAACCAATTTGTGCCAATATTAAATTAGCAGAACAAAAAATTCTTGCGCAAGATAATGAGATTTGACCCGTTGTTGAAAAAGTTATTAAGCAACGTCCTGTAATTTTAAACCGTGCACCAACCTTACACCGTTTAGGGATCCAAGCTTTTGAACCAAAAATGGTGGACGGTAAAGCTATTCGTTTACATCCTCTAGTTACAACCGCTTTTAATGCGGATTTTGACGGAGACCAAATGGCTGTTCATATCCCCTTATCCAAAGAAGCAGTGGCTGAAGCACGATCAATTTTATTAGCCTCATGACATATTCTTGGTCCAAAAGATGGGAAACCTATCATTACACCCACACAGGATATGATTTTAGGTATTTATTATTTAACAAAAGAAAAATTTCCACAAGTAATTGAAGAAATGATGGCTAAAGATCCAACGCAAGCGAGAGTTGAATTTATTAATAATTTTCACATTTTTTCAACACAAGACGAAGCTATTCGTGCTTATAAATTAAAAACAATTCGTATTAATGACGTAATTGGAATTACAACAAAAGCTTTTAACAATAAAACATTTAGTAAAGAAGGTATTTTGGTTACAACGGTTGGAAAAATTATCTTCAACCAAGCTTTTCCTGTTAATTTTCCATATATTAATGATGTTAAAAATCTATATGGCGAAAATCAATTTGAAATTATTGGAATGCATGAAAGTATTTTAGATTATTTAAAAGCCTATAATTTAAAAGAACCATTAACTAAAAAAACTTTATCAACAGTAATTGATTATTTATATAAAGTTTCTGAAATCGAAGTCGTACCACAAACAATGGATAAAATTAAAGCTTTAGGATTTAAATATTCAATGATTTCAGCGACAAGCATTTCTGCCTTTGATATTCCATCTTATGATCAAAAATATGAATATTTTAAAGAAACTGATGAATTGGTTTCAAAACTTCGTGAATTCTATTTAGATGGTAAATTAACTGATGATGAGCGATATACTAAAGTTGTTCAAGCTTGATCACAAACAAAAGATAAAGTTACTCATGATATTGAAAAACTAATTAATTCTAATGAATATAAAGATAATCCGATTGTGATTATGGCAAAATCAGGAGCTCGTGGAAACACGTCAAACTTTACACAGTTAGCAGGAATGCGTGGTTTAATGTCAAAATCATATAACTATGACCAAAAAAATAATAATGGTGTTATTAAAGATACAATTGAAATTCCAATTAAGCATTCATTTATTGAAGGATTATCAGTTAGTGAATACTTTAATTCATCATTTGGAGCACGTAAAGGGATGACTGATACGGCGATGAAAACCGCAAAATCAGGTTATATGACACGTAAGTTAGTTGATTCAACACAGGCTGTTGTAATTAAAGATCATGATTGTGGCACAAAAGAAGGTATTATTGTTCGTGAAATTCGAAATACAAAAGATAATACATCAATTGAATCACTAAAAGATCGTATTGTTGGAAGATATAGTATTAATACAATTTATGATACAAAAAATAAATTAATTATCGAAAGTGATAAATTAATTACAAGCGAAATAGCTAATATCATTCAAAATTCAGGTATTCGTGAAGTTGAGGTTCGTTCTCCATTACATTGTGCATCACTTTATGGTGTTTGTCAAAAATGTTTTGGTTTAGATCTATCAACAAATAAATTAATTGAAACCGGTACAGCGATTGGAGTAATTGCAGCGCAATCAATTGGTGAACCTGGAACACAGTTAACAATGCGTACTTTCCATACTGGAGGGGTTGCTGGTGATACGAATATTACTCAAGGGTTTGAAAGAATTAAACAATTATTTGATTGCATTCAACCACAAGAAAATGAGAAAGCAGTTATTTCACAAGTAAAAGGAACTGTTGAACGAATCGAAAAAGATTCAAACACCAATGGTTATAATGTTGTAATTAAATATAATAAAGATAATTATGTAAATTATCCAACACGTTCGAATGCTGTATTACGTGTTAAAACAGGAGATGAAATTATTGCTGGTCAAAAAATTACTGAAGGATCAATTGATGTTAATGATTTACTAAAATATGCAGGTATTGAAAATGTGCGTCATTACATTATTAAAGAAGTTCAAAAAGTTTATCGTATGCAAGGAATTGAGATTTCAGATAAGTATATTGAAGTAATCATTTCACAACTTACAAATAAAATTACAATTACAAATCCAGGAGATTCAGGATTATTTGTTGGAGAAACAATTAGTATTAATGAATTTACTGAAGTGGCTCAAAATATGCTTGTTAATAAGAAAAAACCACCAAGTGCAATTAATCAAGTATTTGGTTTAGACCATGCGCCAAGTAAATCAGGTTCATTCTTATCTGCTGCTTCGTTCCAAGATACTAAGAAAATATTAACTGACGCTGCTGCGCGTTCACAAAAAGATATGTTAATCGGCTTGAAAGAAAACGTTATTCTAGGAAATTTAATTCCTGCTGGAACAGGATTAAAGGATGTTGAAGAAGTGATTGCTTATGGTGAAGAAATGTATAAAAAGCAATACTAAATCCTTTTATTAAAAGTTTCACAAAATAACTTTGATATTTACGTAGATGTGTGCTAAACACATTTACGTTTTATTTATATATTTTTAATCATACTTATTTTTAGAAAATAGGAGAAAACAAGATGAAATTATTAAAAAACAAAAAAATTTGGGTATTAACAATTAGTAGTGTTTTAATTGGTGTAAGTGTTATTACATCAATTGCTTCATGCTCTAGTTCAAACATAGAATCTAAATTAAGTGATAAATTAGTTGAAGATGAAGATAATAATTATTACGTAGCATATCAAATTTCAAATTATGAAAAATTAAAAGATTTTGAAAAAAAACAATTAGAAAAAGTCACTTTTTCAACATCTATTACCCCAACTGATAAAACAAAAAACTCACAAGTTTTTAATGCAAAAGTAAATGAAGGCATTTTATTCAATCAGCAAGCGAAAACATTTTATATCAAATTAGTTCGTAAGCCTGAAGTTGGTGAAAGTATTATTATTTTACCAAATAATTCAATTTTAAAAACACACGGCTTTGTAGTTACAAATGAAAATTTAAATTTTATTAAAATTAATAAAAAAGGCGAATTACAAAGATCTAATACGGCAATAACTAAAAAAAATAATTTAACTAACGAATATAAATAGAATTAAAATAAATAATGATTAAATAAAAAATCTGATGGTTAACAGACTATCAGATCTTTTATTTAATAAGAGTCTATTTAGCTTCAATTAAGATAGCAAAATTATTTAAACCCACATGCGCATAAATACAACCCGGTAAATATGAAATTTTAATTTCAATAGTTTGTCGAATTTTTTCTTGTAATGAAGTTTTTAATGAATTGATTTGTGATTCATTTTCTAAATCAGTAAGAATTGCAATGTTCTTAATACCATTTGTGCGCCAATGATTTTGATTATCAATTATATCTAATAATTTATCTATAGCTGTTGATAAATTCGGTGTTTTATCCATAAAATCTAATTGCCCATTTCAACGAACAATTAATTTTAAGCGTAAAGCTTTAGCTATAATTCCTTTAGTTTTTTTAACACGTCCGCCCGCAATTAATTGGTCTAAATTATTTACGATAACTCCACCTATAATTTTTTGTGAACGTTGTTTTACTAAACTAATTAATTCTTCATCACTCGGATTATTTTTTAAGAGTAAATTAATCTCATCAACTAATCATAAAATACCAATTGAAACAGAACGTGAATCAATGCACACTAAATGTTTGTCTTTGTAATCTTCTTTAATAATACTTAGAGATTCAAAATAACTTGATAAACCACTTGATAATGTTAAAATAACAACACGATCATATTTTAAGAATAATTCATCTAATTTTTTCATAACAAAACCTGGTGAAGGTAATGAAGTATGAATATTTGTTTTATTAATTAATATTTGTTTCAATTGTTCTTGACTAACGTCAATAACATCTTTTAATTCTTTTTCTATTTGTTGTTCTCTAATAATTAACTGAATAGGCACAAAATATACATTATCATCTTTAATATCTAAGACGTTAGCACCTGTATCGATTAAAATTGCTGTTTTCATAAATCTACCCCTAATCAACTAAAACTTATTAAAAATTATAATAAAAACAACATTATTAACTATGATTAAAAGTTAGATAAAGTTAATTTAATATTATAATTTATAAATAAAGAGAGTAATTTCTCTTTAAAAATTGGAGTTGAAATGTATATTTATTATAATAAAACAAGTCTAAACGATACGTTAATTTTTTTAAAAAACAATCAGCAATATGATCATCAAGTGTTTTTAAACGATGACTTATTGCTTTTTTATCATGGTGATGAACTAATTGGTTTAAATTTATTTAATGCAAGTGAATATTTAAAAAATTTAAATGAAGGATATTTATATCCTACGACTCAATTAATTCAAAAATTAAGTGATTTAATAAAAATAAAATTATCATTAGATAATGCTTTTAAAGGTTTTGTGGTAGGTAAAATTTTAGAAGTTAATTTAATTCCCAATACTCATTTACATATTTGCTTAGTAGATATAGGTGATCAACAAATACAAATAATATGTGGAGCACAAAATGTCCGTATTGGCTTAAAAACGGTTGTAGCGACACCTAATTTATTAATGCCAAATGGAAATGAAATTAAAAAATCCAAATTAATGAACTATGATTCATTTGGAATGTTGTGTTCACAAAAAGAATTAAATATTAATAATTTTAATTCACAAGGAATTGTCGAACTTAATGATGAATATCAGGTTGGTCAATTGTTTACAAAAGTTTATAGTAATTTATAATTTAAAGTAGGTAAAATTAATGTCAAAAAATGATGATATATTATTATTTAGTCTTTCAAATTCACATCAATTAGCTAATAAAATTGCTAATTTACTAAAAATTGAATTATCACCAATTAGAATTGATAAGTTTGCAGATGGTGAATTAATTGTTGCACCTCAAGTTCCAGTGCGTGGACGTCGAGTTATTATTATTCAATCAACATCTAAACCTGTTAACGATAGTTTAATGGAATTATTAATCGCTATTGACTCAATTAAACGAGCTAGTGCCAAAGCAATTAGTGTTGTAATTCCTTATTATGGATATGCACGTCAAGACCGTAAAGCTAAACCACGTGAACCAATTACAGCACGTTTAGTTGCAAAAATGATTGAGAGTGCGGGCGCAACTAGTGTATTAACTTGAGATATTCATTCTTTACAAACACAAGGTTTTTTTGATATTCCGTTTGATTCATTAGAGGCTGTATGAGTTTTAATGAAACATTATTTTAGTGCTTATAAAGATTCATCAAATATAACTATTGTTTCACCAGATTATGGTGGTGTCAAACGTGCTCGTGAAATTTCAATAGCTACAGGTGCAACATTAGCAATTGTTGATAAACGAAGATCTGGCAAAAATCAGGTGGAAATTAATAATGTATTAGGTGATGTTAAAGATCGTGATTGTGTAATTGTTGATGATATGATTGATACTGGTGGCACAATTTTAGGTGCTGCTAAAATTGTGCGTGAAAAAGGCGCTAAATCAATAACAATTATTGCTACACATGGTTTGTTTAATAATAATGCACGACAACATTTTCAACAAGCAATTAAAGATCGAATTATTAATAAAATTTGTATAGCTGATACAATTGAAAATGAACCTTTTGATGGTCTTGAAATTGTAAGTATCGCTCCAGCAATTGCCAAATGTATTGAAATTTATTCAGAGGGTACAGGTTCGATGTCGTTTGTACATGATGAAAATTCAAAAGTTTTATTTGCTAAAAAAATATATTAAATAAAAATGAATAAACCAATTATCAAAGAAGTTATTATTGTAGAAGGTAAAACAGATGCACAAAAAATTGATCAATTAGTAAATGCACAAATTATTACTACTAATGGATCAGAAATTAATAAAAAGACTTTAGCTTTAATTAAACAAGCACAATTATCAAAAGGAATTATTTTATTTTTAGATCCTGATTATCAAGGAGAAAGAATTCGTAAAATAATTACTAATTATTTAAAAGATGGCATTATTAAACAGTGTTTTATTAGTAAGGACAATATGAAGAATAATTCTAAAAAAATTGGAATTGCTGAAGCTAATAATGATGCTTTATTGAAAGCTTTGAAATCTCAAGGAACATTCGTTATTAATTCAATTGAATCTATTACTTGATTAGAATACTTAAGTTTAAATTTAAATAACAAAAAAATACGTTTAATGCTTTGTGATTATTTAAATATTAGTTATTGTAATCACAAACAATTATTTAAAAGATTAAACATGATGCAAAAAACATTTAAAGAAATTAAAATAATTATTGAAGGATTTTAACTTATGAAATTATGTGATAAAGAATATATTTTATCTGTTATTGCTACACCAATTGGCAATCTTGAAGAAGTTAGTGAACGTGTTATTAAATGTTTAAATGAAGCTTATGTTATTTTATGTGAAGACACTCGAGTTACAGCTAAGCTGTTGCATCTATTAAATATTTATGATTACAAAAAATTAATTAGTTATCATAATTTTAATGAAATTCAAAAATTGAATGAAGCGATTAATTATATTAAAAAATATCCAACAGCTTTAGTTAGTGATGCAGGCTATCCAACAATTTCAGATCCTGGTTATAAATTAATTAATGAATGTCATCAACAAAATATTGGAATTCAAGTTATTAATGGTCCCTCAAGTTTGATGCATGCTCTAGTTGCTAGTGGAATGTGTTCGCAAGATTTTATGTTTTTAGGTTTTTTAGGTAAAACGCAAAAACAACGTGTTGAAAAACTAAAATTATATAAAAACTTGCAAACAACTTTTGTTATTTATGAAGCTGTGCACCGAATAGAAAAGACTTTAATGGATATATATGAAATATGAGGAGATATTTTAATTTTTATCGGGCGCGAACTAACAAAAAAAAATGAAAGTCATTATTATGGTTATCTTTCACAACTACCCCCAATTACTGAAAAAGGAGAGTTTGTAATTGTTATTGATAATAAGATCAATCAAGATGTTATTAAGAATAATAATATTAATGAATGTCTAATTAAAATTAGAGATTTAATGAAACAAAATTTTAAATTAAAAGATGCTTGTAAAGAAGTTAGTAAATCTTCTAATTTTGATAGTAAAGAATTATATAAATTAATAATTAATCAAAAATAATATGTTAGATAAATTAATTAAAACTCTAAAAAATCCTCATAGTATTGATGACATTGTTGGTCAAAAATATTTATTAGATGAAATTGGTATAATTAGAAGAATGGTTAATCACCATCAAGTATTTAATTTAATTTTTTATGGCCCCCCAGGTGTAGGAAAATCATCGCTTGCTAAAGTTTTAGCACAAGATTTAAAAGTTCCATTTGCTTTTTTCAATCCAGTTGTTGATTCAAAAAAGCAATTAATGCAAATCATTGAACAAGCATTAGATTTAAATAACTTTATTATCATTATTGATGAAATTCATCGATTAAATAAAGATAAACAAGATATTTTATTACCAATTATTGAAGCAAATAAAATTAAATTATTTGCGACAACAACTGAAAATCCGTTTTTTGTTATTAACCCTGCTTTAAGAAGTCGTTGTCAACTATTATCATTAAAACCATTAACGAGTTCACAAATTAGTGAACGAATTAAAACTTTGATTAATGTTGAAGAAGTTTTTGAACCACAAGCTTTTAATTTATTAATTAATAAAACTAATGGAGATTTAAGGGCTGTTATCAATACATTAGAAATTATTTATTTATTATATAAAGAACATAAAGTTGATTATGTATTACTAAAACGTATTATGCAAGAATCATACGCATTAGGTAGTAGCGATGGCGATGAAATTCATGACTTAAAATCAGCTTTTCATAAATCAATGCGTGGAAGTGATTGTGATGCAGCTTTATATTATTTAGCACGTTTAATAATCATAGGTGATTTTGAAGCGATTTATCGAAGAGTTAGTGTTTGTGTTCATGAAGATATAGGTTTAGCTAATCCTAATCTATGTTTACGTGTTGATCAAGGAATTAATTCTTGTCGATTTTTAGGATATCCAGAAAATCAAGTAATTTTAGCTAATTTAGTTTTACAAATTTGTTTATCAAATAAATCAAACTCTGTATATCTTGCCTATCAAAAAGCATTTGAAGATGCTGCTAATGGCAAACAATATTCAATTCCAAATCATGTCCGTGATGCTCATTATGCATCAGCAATAAAATTGGGTGTTCATGGTTATAAATATCCACACGATTTTAAAAATAACTATGTTAATCAACAATATTTACCACGTGAATTAACAAACAAAAAATATTATGTTCCCCA
Source organism: Ureaplasma parvum serovar 3 str. ATCC 27815 (assembly GCF_000019345.1). Taxonomy (NCBI): domain Bacteria; kingdom Bacillati; phylum Mycoplasmatota; order Mycoplasmoidales; family Mycoplasmoidaceae; genus Ureaplasma; species Ureaplasma parvum. The sequence goes on from NC_010503.1 coordinate 239,766, forward strand.
AAACAACGAACAAGAGTTTAAATTAAACCAAAATCAACAAAAATTTAAAAATAATAATTAAAAATTTTAAGGAGAAAAATATGTTAAAACAAAAGAAATTTTTTATCTCTACTCCCATTTACTATTCTTCTGGAAATCCTCATATTGGTCATGCTTATACAACGATCATTGCTGATGTTTTAGCACGTTATAAACGCTTGTTTGGATATGATGTTTTCTTTTTAACAGGAATGGATGAGCATGGTCAAAAAATCCAACAAAAAGCTTTTGAAGAAAACATTTCTCCCAAAGCTTTGGTCGATCGTAATTCAATTATTTTTTTAAATTTATGAAAACGATTAAATATTAGTTTTTCAAAATTTATTCGTACAACGCAAATGGATCATGAAGAGTCTGTACAAAAAGTTTTTAGTTATTTATATAAACAAGGAAAAATTTATTTAGGCCAATGGACAGGTTATTATTGTGTATCATGCGAAGAAAATTATAATCCTGCTGAAATTATTAAAAGTCAAGATAATATAATGTTATGTCGCATGGGTCATAAATTAGAAACTAAGTCTGAAGAATCATATTTTTATAAAATGAGTGATCAAGCACCATTTTTAAAAACTTACTATCAAAATCATCCGAATTTCATTATTCCAAATGAACGTGCAAATGAAATGGTTAATAACTTCTTAAATAATTTAGAAGATTTAAGTATTTCACGTACTACTTTTGATTGAGGGATTCCTATTGCTGAAAATCCAAAACATGTAATTTATGTTTGATTAGATGCATTAATGAATTATTTAACTGCAACTGGTTATTTATCAAATAATGAGGAATTATTTCAAAAATATTGATGTGATAATGAAACTGAAATTGTTCATTTATTATCAAAGGAAATTGCGCGTTTTCACTGCATTTATTGACCAATCTTTTTAAATGATTTACAAATTCGTTTTCCATCAACAATTTTATCACATGGATGAATCATTACAAAAGAAGGCAAAATGTCTAAATCATTAGGCAATGTAATTGATCCTAATGTTTTAATTGATACTTATGGTGTGGATGCACTTCGTTATTATTTAATGGCTGATTTAAGTTTATTTAGAGATGCTATTTTTAGTGAAGATAATTTGATTGAAACTTATAATACTCAATTAGCAAATAGTTATGGTAACATGATTTCAAGAACATTGGGAATGTTAAAAAAATATCGAAATAATATAGTTCCAAAATATGTTGGTTGTGTTTTAAAAAATGATGAAAAATTAGAAAATTTAATTAATAAAAATATTGAATTAGTTCAAGAAAACATTAATAAATATAGTATTGATAAAGCACTTAATTGCATTCAAGAAATTTTAGTTGAAGCAAATAAATATATTGAAGATAATAAACCTTGAGAATTAGCTAAAAATCAACAAGAGCAAGAATTAGATTCACTTTTAGTTCATTTAGTAAAAGTTATTCAAGTAACTACTACTTTATTATCACCAATTTTAATTGAAGGAAGTAAAAAAGCAGTTGAACAATTAAATTTTGATGAATCTTTTTTAACTTTAGCTAGTTTAGCATCTTATGATATATTCAACTACCATAAAGTTAATGATTCAAAACCAATTTTTGCAAGAATCATTGTAGAAAAACAATAAAATCTTTAATTCTTTGTAATTATTAAAATAATTAAGCTTTTTTTATATAATTTATAAGACTAACATTTAATAGTAGTTGAGGAATTAATGAGGTTAAGATATAAAATCTTATGCGCTAGCTTAGGAGTGGTTGGTGTTGTTGGTGTTATTGCTGCAATATCAATTGATTATAAACAAATTCCAATTGTTTATGCAAATGGTAGTTCATCAGTATTACCCTTAATTCAGGCCTTATCTGAAAAACATCATAAACAAGATATTATTTCTAATGCTGGAGGTTCTTCGTTAGGAATAATTGAAGCTGTTGAACAAAGAACTAATATAGGCGTAAGTTCACGTAGTCCAAATATTGATTTTGAGCAACAAAGTGTTGAAAAAAGTCATGTAGTTTATGATAAGTGAAAACAAAATCAATTGAAAACTTATACAATTGCTTGAGATGGTATAGGCATTATTTATAAACTCAATAAAACTAATCATGAATTAGTTTTAACAAAAGACAATATTATTAAATTGTTTAAAGCTTTTACTGGGAATGAACAAGTAAGTTATTATGATCTTGATCCCCAATTACCAAAAACACCAATTTTAGCTTATTCACGCACAGGTGGAGCAAATGCCTCAGGGACAGCCGAGGCTTTTTTGACTTCTAATCCATTAATTTCTAAAAAAGAATTTAAAAAAAAATATCATGATATTTATAAGGTTATTGAAGCTGGTACTTATGGCAAATTAATAAGAAGTACTGAAGAATCGAATACTCAAGCTTGAACAAATATTTCTAAAGATAATGTAGATGGATCAATAACTTATTTATCAACAGGTTTTATTCTTAAAAATTATGATCAAATTATTGCTAAAGGATATAAGATTGCTTATTTACAAAATAAAGATTTAAAAAATTATTTACCTTTTGAAATTAATGAAAACAAACAAGAAATTGTTAATGTTGCTAAAACTTATGGATGATATCGACCTTTTAATTTAGTTTTTAGTTTAAATATGCAAGGAATTAAAAATACTAAAGAATTCGTTTGATGATTATTAACCAATAAAAAAGTTGAAAAAATCATTCAAGAATCAGGGTTTATTCCCCTTACTTTTGAACAAAAAAATTCAATGTTCTTAAAACCTTATAAAGATGAACAATCTTTTCAAGAAGCCATTAACAATCAAAGCGCAAAAAACAATTTTTTTGTAAGTGATTTTGAATTAATAGAATCAAATAGAATTAATATATTAGGAGCAAAATCAGCATAATGAGTATTTTAAATCTTAATTCGCAACAGACTAAAAAAATCATTTTTAACAAAAAAATAAAAGATAAACTAGCTAAAACGTTAGTTATTAGTTTTGCTTGATTATTTTCTATTTGTTTTATTGGTTTAGTTGTTTTTATTATTATTCGTTCAATACCTGGCTTTGAAGCTTATGGATTAAAAAACATTTTTTGAAGCAAGAATTTTAACTTAGCTGATTATGCTGCTGGTTCATCAGTTTGATTTCCATTAGCAATTACTTTGCTTGTTTCGTTTGGTGCAATTATAATTGCTGCTCCAATTGGTATTAAAACAGCTACTTTTATTAAGTTTAGAATTAAAAACAAAAGATTACAAAAATTTTTTAGAGTCACGATTTTAGCATTAGCTGGAATTCCTTCAGTTATTTTTGGATTATTTGCTATTCAGTCTTTAGGTCCTGCAATTTCGTTTGTTTTCCACATTGATACTGTTCAAAACATTACTACGTCAATGTTTATGTTAGCGTTTATTATTATTCCGACAATTATTTCTTTAACGCTAAGCACATATGATGGTATTGATATGCGTTTAATTGAAAATGGGATAGGAATGGGAAGTTCTTATACACGTTCAATTTATAAGATTTTTAAAAAAGAAGCTCGTGGTGGTATCATTATTGCCATTATTATTGCCTTAGGTCGTGCGATCGGCGAAACAATGGCCATTAGTATGATTTTAAGTGATCAAGGTTACCAAAACATTTTTGGTACTGGTTTTTTACAAATTATGCACTCTGCTCTTCGTCCATTAGGTGCTGTAATTTCAGCTAACATGTTCGCTGAAAATGGTGGCGAAGGTTTAAGAGGATTACTATATATTTATGGGATCGTTTTATTTGTAGCGATTATGATTTTAAATGGCCTTGTAACTTATTTAACAAGAAAACGTTCAAAGAAAACATATGCTTGATTTATTAAATTAGAAAAAAGTTTAGCTTATATAGTTTGTTTTATACCAGATCAATTAAAAATTTTATATGAGAAAATTACGCATCGTTCCCAATATAAATTACATGTAAACAATTTGGATAACTTAAATAACTATATTACAGATCGTATTCAAAATCGAAAACTAAAACGTTTATATACTGTTCACAAATTATTTTTTGAATCATTAGCGTTTATGGTTGCTTTTGCTTTTTTAGCTTGAATTTCACTAGATATTTTAGTTAATGGAATTAAAGCAATTAATTTACCAACATCAACAGTAGTAGCTTATACAAAAAACACAACTGGACAAGCAACAATTAATACTTTAATAATTATTATTGTTGCAATTTTAATTGGTTTACCATTTTCATTGTTTGTCGCAATTTATATTAATGAATATGCTAAAAATAAATGACCAAAAAAAGTTTTATTATTTTTTATTGATTCATTTGGATCAACGCCTTCGATTATTTTTGGGATGTTTGGTTTAGTTATTTTTATTGAAATTTTTGGTTTTACTTCAATGGGTAATATTGGTAAATCACTATTAGCGGGTGCTTTAACAATTACTTTAGTAGTCCTTCCAACATTTACACGTTCAATTCAACAATCTTTAAAAGCAGTACCAATGAGCATTCGTGAAAATGCTTATGGATTGGGATGTTCAAAGTGAGAAACAATTGTTAAATTAGTTTTACCACAAGCAAAAAAAGGAATTATTTCTGCGATTGTATTAACAATTGGTCGAATTGTAGCTGAAACTGCACCATTGTATTTAACAGCAGGTTTATCATCAGCTCAAAGCATAACAATTTTAAATCCTGGACAAACATTAACAACACGTATTTATGCTCAATTATATGAAAATAATACAAATATTGCTCATAATGTAATGTACGAATCTGCTTTTATTACTTTATGATTAGTTATTGCATTAATCATCATTGCTCACGTTATTGTTCCTTATTTTGAATTTATTAAACATGATATTAAAAAATGGTTTAAAATTTTAAAAAATTATCTTCGCGCACCTTACATGCGTGATATTAAAGTTTTCAAACCACAAATTTATCAAAAACATCTTTATTTAACACATAATCAAGCCAAAATCATGGGATATAATGAATCAGTAAATAAAGTTGCTAAAATTGGTTTAAAGTTATATGAAATTCGTTATGTTGATGATGAACAAATTCAAAAAGAGTTATTAAAAGTTAGGGGATAAAAATATGAATGATCAAAAAGACAATAAAGAAATTCAAACAATTGTTCCTTTAAATCAAAAAACTAATTTAAATGAATTGGATGCTAAAGCAATTTATGATGAATTTCAAAAATTAAATAAATACCAAAGAGCTTTTGCTTGACTAAAACTTCCAAAACAAAAAAAAGCTGAATTAAAGCAATTTTTAAATAAGAAAAAAACGCAAGTTGATTTGCTAAAAGAAGATTTTAATCACGCAAATGTTTTTGAAATTCGAAACTTTAATTTTTGATATATGAATCGAACAAAACATGTTCTACATGATTTAAATTTGGATATTAAAAGAAATAAAGTAACAGCATTTATTGGCCCAAGTGGTTGTGGTAAATCAACTTTTTTAAGAAATTTAAATCAATTAAACGATTTAATAGAAGGGACTAGTCACGAAGGTGAAATTTATTTTTTAGGAACTAATACACGTTCAAAAAAAATATCATCATTAGAATTAAGAACACGAATCGGGATGGTTTTTCAAAAACCAACACCATTTGAAATGAGTATTTTTGATAATGTTGCATATGGTCCACGAAATAATGGAATTAATGATCGTAAAATTTTAGAAAAAATTGTTGAAAAATCATTAAAAAGTGCAGCTTTATGAGATGAAGTTAAAGATGATTTAGATAAAGCTGGGAACGCTTTATCAGGTGGTCAGCAACAACGTTTATGTATTGCGCGAGCAATTGCTTTAGAGCCAGAAGTGTTGTTAATGGATGAACCAACAAGTGCTTTAGATCCAATTGCAACAGCTAAAATTGAAGAATTAATATTAGAATTAAAAAAGAAATATTCTATTATTATTGTGACTCACTCAATGGCACAAGCCCAGCGAATAAGTGATGAAACTGTGTTTTTTTATCAAGGGTGAATTGAAGAAGCGGGAGAAACAAAAACTATTTTTATCCATCCTAAAAATAAAAGAACAAAAGATTATATTTCTGGAAAGATTGGTTAATAAAAAGAACTGGTGATATATTTATGGCTACTAATTATTTTTTAATGAAAGAATCACAATGTGATTTACTAAATGATTTTAAAAACTTTTTTCAAATGGTAATTGATAATCAAAAACTAATTTGTGATTTATTAAAAAACGATCAATCATCATATAAAGAAACATATGAAAAAGCTTGTTTTTTAGAAAAAAAAGTTAATACAACATATGCTGATATGTTAGAAGAAATTATGTGAATTATTCAACGTGACCAACCACGTGCTAGTTATTTACGTTTTTTTATTGCAGGAATCAATTCTATTAAAGATTTAGAAAGAATTTCTGATCACTCTGAAATTATTTGTGAATACTTTTTAGAAACTGAATTTGATGAAGAACAAAAAAATTTTTTTTTAACTAGCTTTGAGATTTCTAATCAAATTCTTTCTGATTTATATGATTTTTTTGATAAAAATGAATTTAGTGTCAATACAATTGAACATATTAAAGATTTACGTTCTAAATCAATTATGAAAATCAATAAAAATTTAATTCAGTCCTTACATGATCAATCAAAACTATTAGATGAAAACTCAAATTATATTAAATTAATTTTAATGTATCGTCATATTGAACGAAATATTGAACATGGCATAAATATTGTGCAGAACTTTGGTAATGTGCACATTACCAGTCGTTAATAAATCATTAGCAAAAACTAGGCATTTACCTAGTTTTTTTATTTATATAAAAAATAAGTCTTCCAAAAATTTTACATAAAAAGTGAAAAAAATGGAACAAATTTATATTTTTGTGTTTTAATATTAGTGTACCAATTATTTTACTTGGAGGTCTTATTTATGACTTATATGCTATTAACATCTAGTGACTTACATTGCGGGTCATGTTCTTCAAATTTATATAATGTACTTGAAAAGATTGGCGCACAAAATATTAGTGTAAATATTTTAAATTCAGAATTTGCTTTTGAATTTGAAGAAAATAAAATTGCTGATCAAGATGTAATTAAAGAAATCAATAAAAATGGTTTCAAAACAAATATTTTAGAAAAATACATATACTAAAAAATGTTAAAGAATAATTTAATTAAAAAATTTCAATTACTACCTATTAATAAAAGAAGATATTTAATTTCTTTAATGAAAACATCAATAGCACTTCTAATTAGTATTCCTTTAATGGTTTTTGAAATGCTATTTATGTTTAAAAGTAATTTAATTTTAAGCATTGATGGTTATTTTATATATGGATGAATTGTTTTTGTTTTAAGTATTTTCATTGTCTTTGGTTTAGGTTTTAGTTTTTTTAAGGGTGCTTTTTTTGAAGTTTTTAAATGAAAAAAACCTGGAATGTCTTTACTTGTTGTTATTTCAACATGTGTTGCTTTCATATATAGTACTTATAGTTTAATTTCTAACACAATTATTTATGAACCTAAACTACATGGTTTTTTTGAAACAGCTTGCATGATTATAGCGACAATGAGTGTTGGTCAATTAGTTAGTGATCGTATTAAACTAAAAGCAAATCAAGATCTACAATCTTTAAATAATTTACAAGTCAAAAAATATAATAGTTATGATTTGAACACAAAACAAGTTAGTGAAAAAGTTGTTTTTCAAGCTAAAATTAACGAATACGCACTAGTTAAAAAAGGTGAAATTGTTCCATTAGATGGCGTATTATATTCACAAATTGCTGAAGTTGATGAATCATCATTAACTGGTGAAGCTCGTCCAATTCTAAAAACAATTAATAATGATATTATTGCTGGATCAATTAATGTTGGAGATAATTTTATTTTTAAAATTACTAAACTTTATAATGATTCAACGATTAAAAAAATTATTAATGGTGTTAATCAAATTGCTAGTAGCAAGCCAAAAATTCAAGTTGTTGCTGATAAGATTTCGTTATGATTCACTCCATTTATCTTATTAATGGCCATTCTAGCTTTTTTACTACAAGCTTTTGTACCAAGTATTCAAGAGTTACCAATTGCTTTTTTAAATCTTCATGGATCAAATAATGATTCTAATTTATATGAAAAAGCAGCATATGTAGCAGTTTCTGTTCTAGTTATATCATGTCCATGTGCATTTGGTATTGCTGTGCCTTTAGCAGTTTTAATTGGTGCAGGGCATGGTGCTAAAAGTGGGATTACATTTAACAATAGTAATATTTTTGAAAAGATTAAAAAAGTTAATGCAATTGCTTTTGATAAAACAGGGACATTAACTTATGGAAAATTACAATTAAAACAAGTTATAGGAAATGATCAATTTTTAGATTTAATTTATCAAATGGAATTAATTTCTTTACATCCACTAGCAAAATCATTCGTAACTTATGCCATTATTAATAATATCGTCATGAGTACAAAATTAATTGATATTAAAGAAGTTGCAGGAGTGGGGATTATTGCTAAAGATGTTGATGGTAATATTTATGAATTAACATCAGAACATTATGCAAATGAAAATCAATTTGATTTTTCATTGATTAATCAAAAATCTTCTACTTCTACTAATTTATTAGCTTCAAATATTATTTTTAGTATTAACAAAAAGGTGCAATCAATTCTTGTTTTTGAAGATGAAATTCGTGCTGATGCTTATGAAACAATTAAGGTATTGCATGAAAATAATATTGAAACTTATATGATTACTGGTGATAGTTTTAATGTTGCTCAAAAAATCGCAAAGGAATTAGGAATTAAACATTTTTATGCTCAAGTTAAACCAGAAGAAAAAGCTAACATTATTAAAAAAATTCAAAATGATCAAAAAACTGTAATGTATGTTGGCGATGGTATTAATGATTTATTAGCTTTAAAACAAGCTAATGTTTCTATATCAATTGGTGAAACTAATAAAGCAACTAATGCAGTTGCTGATATTAGTTTAATCAAACCAGATATTTTAAATATTTACAAAGTAATTAAACTAACAAAAATTACTAAGATGTTTATTGTAAGTAGTTTACTATGAGCGTTTGGTTATAATCTAATTTTTATTCCACTAGCATTAATTGGTATTATTCCACCATTTATTTCTGTTTTAATTATGACAACTAGTGATATTGCTGTTGTATTAAACTCATTAATTTTTAGATTATTAAAAATGCGTCTAGTTAATAAAAAGCAAATTCATAAACTTAATTTAAAAATTATCAATGAGGCTATGTTACATAAATAATTTTATTTATTTTTTAATTTACTAATTAAATAAAAAAACACTTGTTGTATATTAAACAAGTGTTTTTGTTTTAATTAATTAATAAACTCATGCGAAGATGAAATAATAATGAATTTGGAGAACATTCCTTATAATAAGCGACAAATTATAAAGATAATAGGCATTTAGTTTAATAATTAATTTGCACTTCTTTTAAGAAAAGGACGAAATCTAAAAGAAACACACATTAAAATTATAAAATCTATTAATAAAAAAACAGCTTTTCATATATCTTTTAGGTTAATGATATTTATTTCCTATAATTAAAAAAACATTAGTTAATTAAATTTAACTAATGTTTTTTTATCCTCTTAAGTTTAATTCTTTAATTAAAGCACGATAACGTTCAATATCAACACGTTGTAAGTATGATAATAATTTTTTACGTTGAGCTACTTTTTTGTATAAACCACGCTTTGAAGCTTTATCTTTTTTATTTTCAATCATATGTGTTGTTAATGAATCAATTTCAGCACTTAAGATTGCTACTTGAACTTCTGTTTTTCCTGTATTTGATGCAGAACCACCAAATTTAACTGTTAAATCATGTTTTTGTTGTTTGCTTACTGCCATGATAATCTCCTTGAATTGTATATTTTTTTAATCTATTCCTAACTTAGTTTAATTTCGAAGATTTTAAATCAAACTATGCAAGAAATCAATATCTAATAATTTTAACATAATTATGCTTTTTTTGTATAATCATCAAGTTTTAAAATTGCATTTTTAGCTGCTAAAATTTCTGCTTCTTTTCGCGTTGATGCTATTCCAATTCCATAAATTAAATCATTTCAAACTAAATGGACTTCTTTTTTATCGCCTTCATTACGTACTAATTTATACATAATAGGTTTTTTATTAATACGTTGGGCTTGTTCTTGAAAAATCGTTTTATAATCTTTTTGATAATTAATTTGGCCTTCTCTAAAATATTTAATTAAAGTTTTTTCAAGAATTAATGAAACTTTTTTAATACCTTGATCTTGAGCTACAGCACCTATAAATGCTTCAAAAATATCTTCATAGATTTTTTCCATACGAGCTGATTGGTCTTGTTCTAAACCAACACCAATCATTAAAAAATCAGTTAACCCTAAATCTTTAGCAGCATATGATAAAATCTCGCTTCGTACCATATTAGAACGCGCTCGAGTCATTTCACCTTCATCTAAAGAACGCATTTTTTCATTATCTTTAATTTTGTAGTTAAAAATAAAATTGCTAATTACCCATTCAACACAAGCATCACCTAAAAATTCTAAACGTTGATAGTTTTTAGTAAGTTTATGCTCGTTTGCATAAGATTTATGTGTTAATGCTTCAAGATAAATAGATAAATTTTTTGGTTCAATTCTATTTTGTTTTAAAAAATCTAAAAATTTTTTATTGTCCATAATAATTATTTAAATCTTTTTTAATTTCATTTAAAACATCTGCTTTAATTGTTTCATACAAAATTTTTAAAGCACTCATAAATTGTTGGTAATCAGCACTACCATGGGTTTTAACTAAAATGCCATCTAATCCTAAAACAAAAGCTCCAGCATGTTCTTTATAATCAAATGCTTTTTTTATTTTTTTAAAAATTGGTTTTGACAATAAAGCAGCAAAAAGATTTTTTGGTTTTTTATATTCATTTTTTAAAAAATTAGAAATTGTTTTACCAACACCTTCCATTGTTTTTAAAGCAATGTTTCCACTAAAACCATCAGCAACTAAAACATCAACTTCTCGTTCTAAAATTGTTTTTGGTTCTACAAAACCCACATAATTTAAGTTTGATGTTTTTAATAATTCATTAGCTTCTTGATGATATGGTAAACCTTTATGATCTTCAGTACCAATATTTAAAACGCCAACACGAGGATTTGGAGTACGCATTTTAGCAATTGTATTAGCCATGATTGCAAAATTAAATAGATCTGTACCATCAACATCAATTGATGCACCCACATCTAATAAATTTGTAACACCACCATCAATTGTTGGAACAAAAGGCATAAAAGCAGGTTTCTTAATATGTTCTAATAATCCGATTGTAGCATAAGCATTATAAACAAAAACAGCAGAATTTCCAGCTGTTAACATTCCATCAGCTTGCTTATCTTTTAAATATCTTAAAGCTAAATGCATTGATGAATTTTGTTTTTTACGAGCTGATAAGATAGTATCATTTTGTTCAATGCTTACTTCAGTATGTACAATAGGGAATAAACGTCAATCATTATCTAATAATGGCTTAATTAATTGTTCATTTCCTACTAAGATAATTTCTAAATCATCTTCATGTTGATAATAAAAATCTTTAGCTGCTTTAATTACATGTTCTAAATCATTTTCATAACCCATTGTATCTAATAAAATTTTAATTTTTTCCATAATATTATTGAATTCCTATGTAGTAATGATATAAACTTTGACCAGTATATCTTAAATCACAAATAATTCCATATTTTTCTGAAATGTATTTTTCAATTTGATGTACATCTGTTTGTGAAGCATTAATGCCATAATATATATAACAAATTTCTGGTTTTTTTAAACTTTCAATTAACATTTCAATTGTTTTTAATAAAACATCATAAGCATTTTTTTCAGAAGCGATAATTTTTTTATTAATAATGCCTATATAATCATCTTTATTAACAGTAATATGTGGATATTTAACATTTTTAATTGAAGTAGTAATCATCCCACTACGTGCTTTTTTAACTATTTTATTCATTGTTTTAAAATTTGTGCGATAATCATTTTGCTGTTCAAAATGAGAAATCGCTAAAAGCGTTTCAAAAACATTATAAGCTCCAATTACAGAAACCAAAATGTTGTTTTCAGCAACGATTTTTGAAGCTTGTTCAGCAGCTAATACAATATTTGAATCATCAGTGACAATAAAAATTTGTGAAGAGTTTGTTGAGTTAATTTCATCGACAAAACGTTGAATTGATGGAGCTCCTTCTGTTTCAGTAACAATAACATTATCAATACCATGTTCTTCAATAAACATTTTTTTAAACTTTTCAGATGGAACTGTTGCAATAATTTTTTGCTCCATACTTAAAGTCAATTTATTTTCTTTTTTTGTAGTCAACCCTTTTCGTTCTAAACTTTCATAAAATTGGTTTGTCATGTTTTCAATTTTAATCTTATCAAATTCACCATATTTTTGTGATAATTGTAAGAATTTATAAGGAGTTAGGGTATGCAAATGAACTTTAACTAGATCTTCATCTTGGATTGCTACAATACTATCACCGATTTTTGCTAATTCACTTTTATATTTTTCAAATTCAAAAAAACTTTTACTTGGTGAATTAGGGATAATTTTTTTTCGTAAAGATAAAATAATTTCACTACAATAACCAAAACCTTCTTCTTTTTCTTTATGTATAATTTCAAGATCAAGCGGTTTAGTCTTTGATTTAATATTTTCTTCTTCGTTTTTAATAATTAATTTTTCATCAAATGTATTTGTTAAGCTTTGATACATTCCTTTTAGAAAACTTACTAAACCATATCCACCAGAATCAACAACATTAGCTTCTTTTAGCGAAGGTAACATTTCTGGTGTTCTTTCTAGAATGATTTGCGCTTCTTTTGTAACAAATGCAAATAAATCTTCGACACTATCAAAATTTTGACGTTCACTTATTCGCTCATTAATAACGCGAATGACTGTTAAAATTGTTCCTTCAATAGGTGTAGAGACGCTTGCATAAGCTTTTTCTTTTGCACCATTAAAAGCTTGTTTTAATTGTTCAATACTAACTTCATAAGCATCGTTATTTAAAGCATCCATAAATCCACGAAATATTTGACTTAAAATAACACCAGAGTTACCTCTGGCGTTCATTAATAGACCACGACTAAAAATTTTAGCAAGTTGGGAAAAATTGGATATTTCTATCTCTTTAATAGCAATAATTGCACCAGCTGTTGTGGTTTTCATGTTTGAACCAGTATCACCATCTGGAACAGGAAAAACATTTAAATCGTTAATATATTCACATTCAATTTCTAATATTTTTGCACCTGCATATAACATTTTTTGAAAAAGATCTAACTTAATTGTTTTCATATCACACTTCCATTTTAACAGTTTATAATGATGTTAATAACCACATTATCATCATTTAATTGTTTTGACAATTCATAATATACTAAATTACGCGCTTCATTTGCTACACTTAAAACATTAACAACATCTTCATGTAAATCAATTTTAATTACAAAATAATTACGATTAAAATCTGATAATTTGTCATTTATGTCAACACTAAAAATCCCAGGAACTTTTAAAATAGAGGATGTAATTAAACTTTTAACAAGTTGAGTATCAAATTTAGTTTTTTTTAACATGCCCTACTCCCACCACATTTACGCTCTCATATTTATAGTTTCAAAATTATATTATATTATAAAATTATTATTTATGTTTTTAGACAAATAAGATAAATACAATCTTAATACTTTTTCAAATTTTTTAAATGGTTTTTAACTTTTGTTGTTTTTAATAAATTTTGTAAATTTTCAAATTTATTAAAGGCCAAATCAATAATATCTTCATAATTATCTTTTGTTGCAGAATTTAAATAAAATTTTTTCAATACATTTTTATCAGCAAAAAGTAATAAACTATGATATTTTTGCTTTTTATTTCTTGAAATTTCAAATAGTAAAATTTGTGGATTGGAATTATTAATCAATTTTTTTATTGTATTATATATTAATTTATTTCACAATTCGTCTTTAAAATCGTTTTTTGTTAACGTAAAATTAAACTGGTTACTTAAATATCTGCTTAAATTATTTTTTTTAGTAACATAGATTTGAAATAAATTAATATAAATATCCTTATAAATAAAATTTTCTTTTAATAAGTCATTTTTATTGATCAAAATTTCATCTCAGTTTTTTCAACGACGCATTTTTGAAGGTAAATAAGCATTTTGACCAGATAAATAATATATATAATTATCATTTTCAAATAAAATAATAGGAAAACCTCCAATCATGTTTTCAAAAGGATCACTAACAATATAATTTAAATCACTATTTCTTATTAAAATCTCTTTATACATACTTTTTCAGTTGATATTCATAAAAAAATTTATTATATTACTATAAATATTTTATAATATTAAAATTAGTGAAATTAAAATATTTAAATAATTTTAACACGTGGAGGTGTTTAAAAAGATGGCAAAAAGAGATCAATTAACAGGCAAAGGTCCTTTAAGTGGGAATACACGTTCACATGCTATGAATCATTCAAAGCGTCGTTGAAATGTTAATTTACAAAAAGCAACTATTAAGACTGAAAACGGGAGCCAACGTGTATTAGTTTCAGCTAAAACACTAAAAACACTTAAAAAGCATAATTTATTAGCCTAGTGAACGAAAATGTTAAAAATAAAAAAATGTACAAACCATTGCTTGTACATTTTTTTATTATTAACTGGTTATTTTATTTAAAGTCCACTTAATTAAAACTCTAGTTAATAAACAAATTTATATGACTGACATTAAGTTTTAATAACCGTTTTTAATTAATAAATTTTTTAATGTTAATCATACATTATAAATATAACAAATTCAAATCTTAATTATATACAAATCATCAATTTTTATTGAAAAATGACGTTAGAAATAATTTATAAACACAAATATAAAATAAGAAGATTAAAATCTTAAGAAGAATATATATGTATATATATTAATATTCATATTTAGATTTTTTAAAAGATAATTGTTAAACATTAATCAAATTACTTAAAGTAATATGTTTAAAATAAAAAAAGAGGAATAATTCCTCTTTAATTATTATCTTCTTTTGGAAGAACACTAACTTTTGTTTTATCTCCCATAAATTTAGTGTATTTTACCACACCAGCAGTTTTTGCAAATAAAGTGTGGTCTTTACCTTGTCCAACATTTAATCCAGGGTAGATTTTATTGCCCCTTTGACGATAAATAATTTGACCTGCTTTAGTAGATTGCCCATCACCAAGTTTTGCGCCTAAATATTTAGGATTTGAGTCACGACCATTTTTAGATGAACCTACCCCTTTTTTAGAAGCAAAAAGTTGTAAGTCAGTTAATCAGTATAATTTATTCATTGTAATTATAAACCTCTTTTATATTGTTGTTTATATTCGTGTAATTCAATATAAGATTGATATTTAAAATAGATTGCTTTTAATTGAATTATAATTAATTCTAGATATTGACGATACAATTGATTGTTATTATCAATAATTATTAATATAAATCCTTGCTCAACCTTAATTGTTGTTTTTTGTTGATCAAATCAATTAAGTGCACCCATAATAATAGCACTCACTCCAGCGCATACTATATCTTTGCCATGCTCATCAAAATTTGCATGACCTTTTACTAATAAAGCGTTTGGATAATGATTTATTTTAATCATAAAAACTACTTAACACTAATTGAATCAATAACTAATTGTGTATATGGTTGTCGATGACCTTGACGTTTTAAATGGTGTTTTTTAGATTTAAATTTAATAATGTTGATCTTCTTTTGTTTTCCTTGTTTTATAACAGTAGCATTAACTACAGCATTTTTTACAAAAGGAGTACCAACACTACCTTCTACCATAATAACTTGATCAAATGAAATTTTACTACCAACTTCTAAATCTAGTTTTTCAACATAGATTTTTTCGCCTTGTTGAACTTTGTATTGTTTTCCGCCTGTTTGAAAAATAGCAAACATTACAAATTTCTCCTTAGAATTGATATCTTATCAACTTAGACTCACCAATAAGGTATAAATTAACATTTATTTTTAAACCTTTTTTGAGTGGTTGAAGCTGCATACGTTAATTTAAATCATACACAGCTTAAATATTATATCATAATTAAATAGGTTAACCTTGTTTATTTGGATGTTTTCTTTATATAATATAAATTAACTCATGTGTTATTTATTAAGTTGTAAATTTATTCAAAATTAGAGATGTAAAATTACTAAATTTTAAAAACATTGGTATTAATAATAACCATAAAAATAAAAAAGAGGAGTTTTAATTTATGAAACGCGGAAAATTAATTGTTTTTAGTGGACCTAGTGGTGTAGGAAAACATACAATTCTATCTAAAATCATAAATCGTAAAGATTTAAATTTAGCATATAGTATTTCAATGACAACCCGAAAAAAACGTGAAGGTGAAGTTAATGGTGTTGATTATTATTTTGTTAATGATGAAGAATTTAAAAAGGCCATACTAAATAATGAATTAATTGAGTGAGCTGAGTTTGTTGGAAATAAATATGGAACACCACGAACTATTGTTGAAAAATTAAGAGATGAAGGAAAAAATGTTATTTTAGAAATTGAGGTTGTAGGTGCACTTAAAGTTTTAGATTTATATAAAAATGATGATTTAATTTCTATTTTTTTATTACCACCAAGTATTGATGAATTAAAAAAACGCTTATTAAAAAGGAATACAGAAACATTAGAAACAATTAAAAAAAGAATTCAAAAAGCTACTCATGAAATAACAATAAAAGATTATTATCAATATAATATTATTAATGATAATCCAGATCATGCAGCAAACCAGTTGGCGGAGATTATTCTAAATGAAATTAAACAATCATAATCTAAAAGAAATTTATTCATTATCATTAAATGAACTTAAAGAAGAATTATTTAAATTAGGCTTAAAATCTTTTATTAGCAAACAAATTTATTCTTGGATTTATCAGAAACGAATTTTTAATTTTGATAAATTTTCTAATATTGCTAAAAATAATGTAATAATTCTAAAAGAAAATTTTAGTAATAATCTATTAAAAATTAACAGTTATCAATCAAATTCTGATGGTTCAATTAAGTTTGAATTTTTAACAGATAAAAATCTGATTATTAATTGCATGATTATTAAATTTAAAAACGGATTTTTAATAAAAATAAATCCGTTTGGAATTAATTTTAAAAAAGAAATTATTAATTTATCAACTAATGAATTAGTATTACAAATTTTATTAATACAACAATTTCTAGATCAACGTAAATTAGGCAACATTACTAATGTTATTATAAAAGGATTACAGGATAGCTTATTAAATATGGACGTTGTATCAAACTTCATTAATATTATTAATAATGAAAATGGTTTAAATATTGGAAAAAGGAAAATTGCAGTTTGAACAAGTGGTATAAATGTTGATTTGATTAAATGAGGACAATTACAAAATCAAATAGAATTGATTATTAGTATGAATGCTTCAAACTCATTAATTTATCAAAAAATAATGTTGAAGAAACTAAATCAAAATTGATCTTTTTTAAAATTAATTGAGCAAATTAAGGCATATACAAAGATTACAAATAATCGCGTTGTATTAGAATATTTATTAATTGATAAAATTAATGATGATTTAAATTATGCTAATGAATTAGTAGAATTATTAAAAAACATCTTATGTTATGTGCTTTTAATTCCTTATAATTTAAATAATTATCGAACTAGTGCTAATTTAGATGATTTTTTTAATATTTTATCTGTTAATAAAATACGAATTAGTAAGCGTATACGAAAAAGTAACGATTTAGATATTAGTTTTAAACAATTGAAAATTAAGGAGTAAAAAATGAATTTTGGGTTTATTAGTGATATTGGCTCACAACGCAAACATAATGATGATTGTGCATTGGTAATTCAAAATCAATATCAACAAACTTTATTAATTGTTTGTGATGGATTAGGCGGGTATAAAGGTGGTGCTGCGGCTAGCCACATTACATTAGAAACAATTAAAGATAATTTTTTAACTACAGATTTTAGTGAGTATGATAAACAACAGATTCAAAAATGGTATATTAAAGTTATTAAACTAGCACAGGTTGAAATTGATCGCACTGTTTTACTAGATAAAGACGTTTATAATATGGGAACTACAGTTGTTGCTTCTATTGTTGTTAATGATTTTTCATACACTCTAAATATTGGTGATTCGCGTGCTTATTTATTATCCAATGAACAATTCTTACAAATAAGTCGCGATCATAATTTATTACAAGTTTTACAAGAACGTAAAGCCAACCCTGAGGTTTATAAAAAACATGAGAAGAATTTATTTTCATTAACACAATTTGTTGGTCGCACAAGTAATATTTTTTTGAGTTATGACTTATTCGTAAATAAATTAAACCCAAATGAAATTATTGTTTTAACATCAGATGGATTCCATAACTATTTTGAATTAAATACATTATATGAAAAATTAATAAAAAGCACCCAAGAGACAAAAAATGAACTTTTACAACAATTAATAAGACAAGCTATTATCAACGGTAGCAATGATAATTTATCATTAGCTTTCTTAATTTTTTAAATTTTATGCGTGAAGAAATAAAAACAAACTCAATTCTTAATTATAAATATAAAGTTGTTAAACACCTAGCAGATGGTGGTTTTAGTAAAGTTTATTTATGTTGTTTTTTATCAGATGAAACTAAGTTTATTGTTATTAAAGTTTTAGATATTAATGATGAGAAACAACAAATGGTTGTTTATGATGAATTAAGAATTTCAAATTTAATTAAAAATTCTGATTCTGATAAAAAAAACTATATTATGGAATATTATGAATATTTTGAAACCGGTTCGTTAGAAAATAATGATAAAAGGATTTATATTGTTTTTGAATACATTGAAGGTTTGACATTGCGTGAATATCTTGATGAATTTAAAACAATTACTTATGTTAAGGCTGTTGAAATTATTCGTCAGGTTGCCTTAGGTGTAAGTTTTTTTCATAGTTGTAATCCACAAATTATTCATCGTGATTTAAAGCCAGAAAATTGCATGATTAATAAAACCTTAACAAAAATTAAAATTATTGATTATGGTGCAGCATCGGTTTTTTACAATCGTGAAGATTTAACAAAAGATCAAGAAATTAAATGTACAATTATTTACGCTTCACCAAAATTATTAAGTCTTGGGCAAAAAGTTAAAGAACAAGCTAATAAGGGTTTAAATAAAAGAGCTTTAAGTTTAATTAATGACGCATTAGGTGTTAGTTATGATATTCATTCTTTAGGAGTTATGTTATATGAATTAATTACTGGAACTAACCCTTTTAGTGAACATACAATTACAGATGATCGTGATTATTTAGAAAAATGAATAACATATGATGTTGAACCACTATCGTTAATTAATAAAACAATACCAAAAGGTATTGATAATATTTTAATGCGTTGTTTTGCTTGAAAAAAAGAAGATAATAAGTTGTTATACAAAGATATCTACACTTTAATTGATGATTTAAGTAATGTTATGGATCCAGAGTCAAATCTTAATCAAGAATACATTAAACCATTAAATAAGTTACGAATTTATCGTAAAAATCTAGCAGGCTTATATGAAATTAAAGAAAAAGATCGTAAATGATATTTACAAAAATGATTTATTATTCTTATTAGTTGTTTATCGGTTATTCTAATCATTTTATTAATTATTATTTTATTTTTTAAAAAAAGTGGGGCAATCTAATTGTGCGGGCAAAGATTATTTCGGTTGTTGCTAATAATTTTTATGTACATCTTTATGATTTAAAAATTCAGATAAAAGCAATTCCCAAAGGGATTTTTAAACATAACAGTCATGAATTAAAACCAATGGTTGGGGATGATGTTGAAGTTGAATTAATTGGGAATACTTATTTAATCACAAAAATTTATGAACGTTATAATCAATTAATTCGTCCCAAAGTTGCAAATATTGATATTGTTTTAATCGTAGTCTCTATTGTACAACCAGATTTAAATACATTGAGTTTAAACAAATATTTAGCTTTTTATGAAGCTCGCAATATTAAAAATGTTTTAATAGGTTTGAGTAAATATGATTTAGCCAATAATCATTTAAAACAAAAAATTAATAAGTTAATTTTAGATTATAAAAAAAATAACTATGCGGTTTTTATATTAACAAAAGAAAATGATATTTTATTATTAAAAGAAAAGATTAAAAGCAAGACACTTTGTTTGGCAGGAAATTCAGGCGTAGGTAAATCAACATTAATTAATAAATTAGATCCAAGCATTCAACAACGTACACAGGAAATATCACATTTTCTGAATCGAGGAAAACACACAACAACAAGTACCAAACTAATTAGTTTTGCTAATGGCTTTTTAGTTGATACACCGGGTTTTGGAAATTTAGAGGTTAATTTAACCAAGAATGAAATGGCTAATGCCTTTAATGATTTTGCAAATTATGCACGTTTTTGTAAATTTTCTAATTGTTTACATATTGAAGAACCAGAATGTGCTATTAAAAAAGCTGTTGATGAAAAATTAATTGTTAATTGACGATATGATGACTATTTAAAAATAATAAAAGAATTACCAAATGATGTGTTGAAAATAAAAACACGTGCTCAAAATAGAAAATGTAAATAAATAATTCTAATTCTTTAGTTGCAAAAATACTTTTTATAATTCGCTTGTGCTTGCTTTTTATTTTTTTAGTACTATAATAGTAATATGTACTTAAAAATTATATTTTGTTTTAAAGTATAAAAAAAATAAATAAGAGGTGAGAATTGTGTCAACAATTATAACTACATCTTGAGGAGTAGATCCAAATATTTACTTTTCAAAGCATGAGTTAACATGAGTGCCAGCAACAGCTGATGCTAATACATTAGCATTAACTAATTTTAATCCGACTAGCACTTTATTAGTTGCATTAGCAATTGCCTTTGTCTTATTGATGACTCCAGGTTTAGCATTATTTTATGGTGGGCTAACACGTCGAAAATCTACATTAACGATTATTAATCAATGTGTAGCTTCACTTGGAATCACAACACTGATTTGAATTTTTGGAGGGTTCTCACTTGCTTTTGGACCTTCTGTTGGTAAAGGAATAATTGGTGATATTTCAACTTATTTTGCATTTAGAAATCTATTATTTGCTGATGGTTGAAGTGGAGATGTAGGAATTGTTTTTGCAAACTTTACTAATGGTGTACCATTAATTTTATTCTTTGCTTATCAATTAGCTTTTGCAATTATTACACCACCATTAATGGTTGGTGCATTTGCAGATCGAATGAAATTTAAAAATTATCTAGTATTCTTAGTACTATGACAATATTTAATTTACATTCCTTTTGCACATTGAATTTGAGGTCAAGGATTCTTAGCTGCTGCTGGAGTAATTGACTTTGCTGGTGGTATTGTAATTCATACAACTGCTGGTTTTGGAGCATTAGCTGCTTCATTAGTATTAGGTAAACGTGTTTTACTTAAGAATGATAAAAGTCGTCCACACAATATTCCAATGACTATTATTGGAGCAACATTGTTATTCTTTGGTTGATTTGGATTTAATGTTGGTGGATCAGGATTTGTAGCTGGTGGGAATGCTGCTACTTGATCAGCTGCTACAAGTGCTTGGATTAATACAATTATTGCTTTAGCTATTGGAATGGTTGGTTGAGCAGTTCTTGAAACAATCTTTAATAAAAATCATAAAGCCACAGGTGTTGGTTTAGTAACAGGTGCAATTGCTGGATTAGCAACAATTACTCCTGCAGCAGGTTATGTTCCAATTTGAGCATCTGTTCCTATTGGTGTAGCTGCTGTGCTAGTTTGTTATACTAGTGCTAAAACTTTACATCATTTCCACAAAATTGATGATACTCTAGAAGTATGAGGCGTACATGGAATGGGTGGTGTTACTGGTTCATTATTAATTGGTGCGTTTGCATCTAAATCTGTAAACCCATCAATTATGTATGAAGCAATTGGTCCAACAACAACTGGTGTTTTATTTGGTGTCCAATTAGGAGCGGTTTTATTAGCTGCGGTTTATGGATTTGTATTTACTATTTTATTAGTATATATTACTCGTCCAAGATTATCAGCACGCCAACAATTAGGTCATATAGACTATATTAATCATGGCGAAGATGCATATTCATTCGATATTGAAATTCCATCTGAAAAAGAAATGGAGCAATATGAATTAGCAGATAGTACATGACACTCAAGCACAGGTGTTAAGTATTCATTGCTTAATAATAAAAACCAGCAAAATCATAAAGTAGCAAACGACCATTAATTTTTAAAAAAAGACTAAAGCAAAATACTTTAGTTTTTTTAATTAATAAATAATAAAAAAATAAAGAATTTATTAATTAACGTAATATAATACTATAGATATATTTTGTATTTATAAATTTATGTACAAAATTTATTTATCGAAAACGAAAAAGAAAACACGAGGTGAAAATTGTGTCAACTTGAGGCCTAAATAAAGATATTTATTTCTCAACTCATGAATTAACATGAGTGCCCGCAGATGCAAGTCAATCAACACTTAATGCAATAGGTTTTAATCCTACTAATACACTACTAGTAGCTTTAGCAATTGCTTTTGTTTTACTAATGACACCAGGGTTAGCATTATTTTATGGTGGTTTAGTAAGACGTAAATCAGCTTTAACAATTATTAATCAATGTGTAGCTTCACTTGGAATTACAACATTGATTTGAATTTTTGGAGGTTTCTCACTTGCTTTTGGACCTTCTGTTGGTAAAGGAATAATTGGTGATATTTCAACTTATTTTGCATTTAGAAATCTACTATTTGCTGATGGTTGAAGTGGAGGAGCAGTTTTAGTTTTTGCTAATTTTACTAACGGCGTACCATTAATTTTATTCTTTGCTTATCAATTAGCTTTTGCAATTATTACACCACCATTAATGGTTGGTGCATTTGCAGACCGAATGAAATTTAAAAATTATCTAGTATTCTTAGTACTATGACAATATTTAATTTATATTCCTTTTGCACATTGAATTTGAGGTCAAGGATTCTTAGCTGCTGCTGGAGTAATTGACTTTGCTGGTGGTATTGTAATTCATACAACTGCTGGTTTTGGAGCTTTGGCTGCTTCATTTATGTTAGGAAAACGTACAACATTAATTACAGATAAAAAGCGAGCTAATAATTTACCAATGGTTGTATTAGGTGCAGCATTACTATTTTTTGGTTGATTTGGATTTAATGTTGGTGGTGCAGGTTTTGTTAAAGAAAATACAAATCACATTTCACAAGCTATATCATCATGATTAAATACAATTATTGCCTTAGCAATAGGTATGATAGGTTGAGTTACACTTGAAACTATTGTTAACAAAAACCACAAACCAACAACAGTAGGTTTAGTGACTGGTGCAGTCGCTGGATTAGCAACAATTACTCCCGCAGCAGGTTTTGTTCCAGTTTGAGCCTCTGTTCCTATTGCCATTATGGGTGTTTTAGTATGTTATTCAGTTTCTAGATTATTAGATTACTTCCGTTTTGATGATTCTTTAGAAGTTCTACCAGTTCATGGAATGGGTGGTGTTATAGGTTCTTTATTAATTGGAGCATTTGCTACTAACACGGTTGCACATGGAATTAAATATGACGCCGTCGGATTAGATAATAATGGAAATCCAATTTATGGTATTTTATTTGGACTACAATTAGGTGCTGTATTATTAGCAGCAACATGGGCATTTGCCTTTACATGTTTAATAGTTTATATTACTAAACCTCGTTTATCAGTGCGTCAACAATTAGGCCATATAGACTACATCAATCATGGTGAAGATGCATACAAGTTTGATTTTATTATTCCTTCAGAAAGTGAAATGTTTGAATATGAAAGTTTTGATCAAACTTGAGAATGTAAAGCTAGTGGTTGTAAAAAAAGCAACTTAGCTGCCAAGAAAAACCCTGTTTTTATAGAGAATGAGAATGATTGTACATGACAATCTAAATCTCGTGAGTGTACAAAATAGAAAATATCAGTATTTCATAATTAAGAAGTTAATTAAAACTAACTTCTTTTTTATTTATAATTTATAATTGATGAAATAGTAATATTTATCTTAAATGGGGGATCAATGAATGCCACGAATAAATACGCAAGTTTTTAATGAAAATAATGATAAAAATAGAATTAAAAGTAATAACAATAAAATTTGTGATGATATTGAATACACTCGCTTATTAGAAACGAAAGAATATAATGCTGGTTTTTCTCCTAATAATGATTCACAAGATATCTTAATTAAAAAACAAGACAATATTTTAAAGTTAAAACCAACTCTAAATTTTGATGATAGTGATCAATTAATTTCAATTGTTCCTACTAAAAATTATGAAAATTTAAGATTAAAAGAAATTGAAATCGATAAAAAAAACACTGTTGATTATCAATTAAAAAAAGAAATAATAGATCAGGACTTAACAGATGATAATCATTTATCTATAAGTCAAAAATCCAATGGTTTTGCTTTAAAAACTAAACAATTTATTCCTCAAAATATTTCAGAATTTATTTATCATAATGAAGACGATCCAAAAACATACGGAAGTGAAAATAATTTAACTTTTAGTCAACTAGAAGAAAAAGTTAATCAAAAAAATACACCTGATTTTTATTTAAAAGAAATTCATGCAGTTCGTAACAAAATTATCATTTGAACTATTTTATTAGCAATTGGCGTAGGATTAATATTTTATTTGATTTATGAAGTTATTATTAATCATTTTAATCCATGGATTTTTTTACCAATTAGTATTTATTGTGTCTTGATGATTTTCTTTTTAGCTTTATCATGTAGTAATTTTATAAATTTTAAAAAAGAAATGGATTATCAAAAAAACCATTTTGATTGTACAAAAGCAACAAATTTTATTGTAGGTATATATCGTAAATTAATAGTAGTACATATTAATGTAAACTGAATCACAGCTTATATTTATCTTACTAGTCTTTTTATGATATTTGGTGTTTTTGTTGTCAGTTATTTTATGAATTTATATTATAATGCAGCTATAGGAAGTCGTTTTGGTGATTTGATTATAAAAATTCCTGTTGTTATTAATAATCATCTTTCACAAAAAATTAGTTTTAACAAAAATCCATTATGGGCAATGATTGGATTAGGTGCTATTTTAGGATTAACATTTATTATTCATTTATGGTTGGTTTTTAATGCTCATCATCGTATTAATCGTATTCATAGTTATTATGTTAATGAAATCATTACTAGTGAAGAAATAATTTCATTAAAAAAACAAGCAAATCGTCGTGGTCTAGTCATATTTTTAGTGTTAACTGTTATTTTAGGTTTAATTTTTTATTTGATGTATACTATTTTAAAAAGAAAATACACTATCAAAAAATAAAAGAAGGTTTATATATGGCAAAAATTATTGAAGAAATGATTAATAAAAAAGGGTTGTTAATTGATGATTATGAACTTTATGGCAATGAGATTGCTAAAATTAAATCAATTAAAAAACTAAATAAAAAGGATTCAAAATTAATTGTTATTACCTCAATGAATCCTAATCCAGCTGGTGAAGGTAAAACAACAACTGCTATTGGTTTAGTTGATGCTTTAAATAAACATGGATACAAAGCAATTGGAGCCTTACGAGAGCCATCAATGGGACCAGTTTTTGGTATGAAAGGTACGGGTTCTGGAGGAGGATTATCTTTTTTAAAACCCTTTGATAAAATTAATTTACATTTTAGTGGTGATTTCCATGCGATTACTGCAGCTAATAATTTAATCGTTGCAGTAATAGAAAATGAAATACATAATAGGTCTTCAATGCAAATCGATTCTCAAAAAATTTTAATTAAAAGATGTCTAGATGTTAATGATCGTTCTTTACGTAATATTGAATATGATATTAACCATCAACAAACAAAAAGTGGTTTCAACATTACAGCAGCGAGTGATTTAATGGCATTATTTTGTTTAGCACATGATCATAAAGATTTTGAAGATAAACTTGCGCAAACAATTGTTGCATATAATATAGTAAACCAACCTATAAGAATTTGTGATTTAGAATTAACAAAAGCTATTATGGCAATTTTAGAAGATGCTTTATATGCTAATTTAGTACGAACTAATGAGGATAACCCTGTTTTTGTTCATGGTGGCCCATTTGCTAATATTGCTCATGGTTGTAATAGTATTATTGCAACCAAAAATGCTTTAGCTTTAGGTGATTATGTTGTTACTGAATGTGGTTTTGGTAGCGATTTAGGACTTGAAAAATTTATGAATATCAAGATGGCTAGTTTGAATTTAAAACCAGATTTAATTGGTTTAGTTATTAGTCTAAAATCAATCGCATATCATGCTCAAACAAACGAAAAAGACTACGTTAAACAAGGCTTTGCTAATGTTTTATGTCATATTAATCACATTAAAAAATATAATGTTTCTTTTATTGTTTATATTAATGTCAATACTAATACTGATAGCGAAGAAGACTTATTAACTTTAGAAAAACTATTAGATGAACATCAAATTGAACATGCACGTTCTTATGCTTATAGCTATGGTTCTAAAAAAAGTGAAGAAATAACTAAAAAAACAATTACTTTAACTAATCAAATTAATGATCATGAATTAAAATTAATTTATGATATTAAAGATCATTTATCATATAAATTAAAAAAAATATGTGAAAATGTTTATGGTGCTGATGGATATGAATTAAGCTATGAAGCTAAAGAACAATTGAATCGTTATGAACATTTAGATTTTTATTTATGCATTGCTAAAACACCATATTCAATTTCTGATGATGCAAAATTATTAAATAATCCTAAGAACTTTAAAATTCATATTGAACGCTTTGAAATTAATTATGCTGCAAAATTAATCATTGCTATTACAACAACTATTTATCGTATGCCTGGCTTAAATAAAGAACCAGCGGCCAAAAATTTCGTTATGAAATAACTATTAAAAATCTTTATTATTAAAAAAATAAAAAATAAACAAGTTGATCGCTTCAAAGATGCTTGTTTATTTTTTTCATACTTTAGAAGATAAAAAAATAAGAAATCATAAAAAGGAAAAGTAGATAATATGAAAGATTTTATTAGATATACTAAAAAAAGAAATTTAAGTCTTAACACAATTCGTACTTATGAATCAGTATTAAAACATTATGAACCTGTTTTAGATTCGTGAATTAAAATACGAAATAAAATTATTAATAGTAACTTTAAACCACGAACAATTCATTTACACAAAAACGTTTTATTAAGTTTTTTTGAATTTAAAAAACTAAAAAGATATTTACAAAATTTAAAATTATTAAAATTACCACAAATTGAAATGAAATATTTTGATGTAATTAGTAAAAATAATTTATATAAAAAAACTGATATCTTAGATGATGATTCATTAGAAATTAAAAAATATAAAACCATTATTAGATTCTTGTTTGAAACAGGAATTAGAGCTCATGAATTATTTTTTCTAGAATCTATTAATAATCGTTTGTATGTGTTAGGTAAAGGAAATAAAAAACGACAAATTTTCTTTGTAAAACAAACTTTTGAACAATTACAAAAGTTTTATGAGAATCTAAAAGGATTTGAAACAACTAAAACATTACGTTTATATATTAAAAAAATTATTGGCAAGAATTTTACTCCCCATTCATTACGTCGTAGCTTTGCTACTTTTATGTTAATTAAAGGGGCAAATCCCAAAACTGTAATGTTACAAATGGGACATGCAAACATTCAAACAACGTTTAGTTATTTAAATTTAAATGAACAAACAAATCGTCGAATTTATAACAAAATTATGTACCAAAATGATGCAGAATAAATTTTTGTAAAAATAAAAAATAAAAATGTTAAAAATCGACATTTTTATGCTAAAAAGCATAGGAAATACTAGCATTTATTATATAATCTAAATTAGAAATTAGGTTTTATATATAGTAATGAATTTATGAGCAAATTTTTGATTGGTCGTAAGCGATTTATCAAAAATAAAATTAGTTTCAAATATTTTTAGAATAAGAGGTGATAAAAAATTGATAAATAATAAAATAAAAGAAGCAAAAATCAAAAAGAAACTAGAAAAAAACAAAAAAGTTTCTTTAATGGGTTTTGTTTTACTAACAGCTTCAGCAATTATTGCTTTTTATACATTCCCATCACTTTCAACAGCTGGTTGAATTGCAATTATCTTTGCTTTTATTACAGCTATGTGTTGATTCATTCCAATTGGGATTGCAGCCGCTGAAATGGCAACAATTAAAGGTTGGGCCGAGGGGGGAATATTTACCTGGGTACGAAATTTATTAGGTCCACGAAATGGGTTTATTGTAACCTGATTACAATTCCAAGTCACATTTGGATTTGTGGCTATGATCTTATTCGTCCTTTCATCCTTTTCATTTGCTTTCGCAGGTGCTGATGGATATAATTATTTTAATACACTTAAGTTGGGAACAACTTTAAATCAAGCTACATCAGTCAACTTTTCAAAAAACTTTAGCAATGGGGCATTATATGGAATTGGTATTGTTGTTGTCGCAGGTCTAATCTTTATGAGTTTATTAGGCCAAAAACGAACTCACCAATTTGGCCAAGTTGCTTTAATCATTGGTATTTTACTACCATTCTTTATTATTTTAGGATTCCAAATTTATACAGTGGCAACAATGCCAGATCCATTATACTTTATTGGAAAACACTTCCAAAAAGAACCACATTTAGACCCAAGTGTAACTGGTACTTCTTATGAATTAAATAAAACTTTCATGTCATCAGTTGTTATGGCATCTTTCATGGCATTTAGTTTTAGCTTACATGGTGTAGAAGTTTCAGCTATTGCTGCTAATCGAATGGATAATCCTTCTAAGAAATATCCACAAGCCATGATGATTGTTGTAATTTCTGCTTTAGTTTGCATTATTATTGGATCAATTATGATTTCAATGACTGTACCAACTTCAACATTATCATTCAATGGTGGATTAGTACAGACAATTATGTTCAACTTATCTGTTGGTGGAATTGATGTTAAACTACCAGATGGCACAGTTGCTCATTATAAAACACTAGCACATGCATACTCAGTAATTGAAACTCAATATGGCACAGCTGCCGCTAACCAAGTTATGTATCAATTTGTGTATGGTCATCCAATTAATACAGGTAGTGACTTAGCACGTTCTGATTTATTAACACTAACATCAGAAGTTAACGATCCTTTAAAAAACCCATCTTTATTTATTTCTGTTATGAATATAGAAACAAATAAAATGGCTATGCAAGGATTACAAGCTATTACTTTCTTCATTGGAATAGGTGTATTTGTTGAAGTTTCTGTTTGAATGTCAAACCTTTCAACTGGATTAAATTATGCAATGCGTAAAGCCCACTTCCCAGCATGGGTTACATATCGTTTAAAGAATGGGTCAGCGTTAACAGTAGCAATTTTATGAATTGTATTACTAATGTGCATTTTTGCAATTTACATGTTTGGTTATAATTCATTAATGCAATACAAAGGTCAAACAATTAGTGATATTTTAGCTAATGAAATTCGTATTAACCAAGATCAAAAAGAACCAATGGCTTTATTGTCTAATCAAAATTTAGATGAAATTAAACTAATGGCTCGTTCAATTTACGAACATAGTCATGCTCCTGGAGCACAAGCTAATGTTTTACATTTTGATTTTAATAAACATGCTAACAGTGAAGTAAAAGCAATTTATGATAAAATCAAAGATTATATTGGCATTAATGCCGTAGCATCGGGAACACCAGCATCAATTACTAATATTTCATTCATTTCAAACGTTGTTTCACAAATCTCAATGTATTATATTGGATATAACATTTTCTTAATTGGATATCTAAGATATGTCTTTAAAGCTAATTGATTACGTCGTGAATTTAGAGTTAAATGATCATGATTACAAATTAGTTTAGCTTTATTAGCAATGGGCGTTAATACATTTGCAGTTGTTGCAACTTACTTACCAGCTGCTCCAGAACTATATCCTGGACAAGAAGCTTATTATGTATTTATTTCAATTGCATTACCAATGTTTATATGCACATTATTACTTGGATTATTTATTTATCTAATTAATTATGCTTGAAATAAAAAACGAGGTATTAATTTATCAGAACATTCAAACTTAACAAACGTTGATCAAAATGTTTTAGATGTAATTAATAATTGACATTTATACAAAGATCAAAAAGAATTTGCTAAATTTGAACGTCATGTGCAATTATTACAACAAAAACAAGTAATTGTAAGAACAACAAAAGATAAGGCACAAAGAGAATTAGTTGCGAATGAAATGCAATATTTAGCAGCTGAAATCGCAACAAGATTTGCACCAGAAGAAGAACATTAAAAAACAAAAATGAGTCTTAATACTTTTTTAAAAAGTGTTTTGACTTATTTTTTTATTTTACACTTGACATATTATATATATATATATAATCTAAATGTATACTCTTATATAAAATAAAGATAACAAATCAAATTATTAAAATTCTTATTTATTAAATGTATAAAAGAAGGTTAAAATATGAAGAAGAATCATAAAAAATGATTATTAATGACAACGCCAATTTTATTAATTGGCGGATTATCAACATTGGCATTAACAAGTTGTAAAGACGGAAAAAAATCTAATCCAAAACCAGATAAACCATCAACTATAGAAGAATATAAATTAAGTTTATCAAGTGTTGAAACTGGTTTTAATGAAGCTAAATTAATTTTTGATAATAATGATAGTTTTAAAACATTAGATAATTTTAAAGTTATTTTAAAAAATACTCAAAACACTAATGAAGTTATTGAAGCAAGTAATTTATCTGCAACAATTGAAAATCAAAAATTAGTTTTAAAACTAAATAATTTACAAGACGGTCAAACATATAAAATTAACAAAATTTTATATCAAACAAATAAAGAAGTTATTTTAAGTAATAATCAAGTATTTACTACAAAAACTAAACCTAAAATTGAATATGAAGTACAAGAAAAAATTTTGAAACTTGATGATAAAACATATTATGTTGTTCTAAAAGTTAAAGACCCTCAAAATTTAAATGAACCAACAAAAGAAATTTTAAAATCTGTAACTTTTACTTCAAAAATCTCAAATGTTGCAAATCTTAAAAATGCAATATTAGAAAATCAAAGACCTTACGTTAAAGAAGATTATTCAGAAATTCAAATTAAATTACCAAGAGTACCTGTAATTAGTGAAAAAATAGAAATCACTGCAAACAATTCCTTATTTAAATCATTCACAATTACTGTTGGTGAAAAACATATTAAAAATGTGGAAAAAATCATCGATATCACTAAAAAAGTTTTTGGTAATCAAGAATTAAAATCTATTAGTATTACAAAACAAAATAGTAGCAGTGCCAATATAACATTAAGTTTAAAATTAAATGGTAATTCAATTATTGTTGGTGCTAACAAATTAATTAATAAAAAAGACAAAGCAATAAAATTTAGCTTCTTTGTTAAAAATAAAGCAACAAATACAGTTAAAGAATTTAATTTCAATGAAAAATCAAAACCTATTGGAAGCTATCAATTCACATTAAATGGATTAGATGCTAATAGTGATTTTGTAATTGAAGATATTAGATATGATGATAAATCAATCAAAATTACAGAAGAGCTTTTAGCTAGCTTAAGTTTTTCAACAAAATAAATTAAATACATAATTTATTGTATAAAACACAAAAAATATAGTTTAGGAAATGAAATATGAAAAAATGACAAAAAATTTTAACAATTGCACTACCAACTAGTTTATTAGTTGCTATTCCAATTGTTGTTGCTTCATGTTCTACTAAGAGTGAAGCACAAAAAGAATTTGAAAAAACTTATAAAGAATATTTAAGTTGATTAGACAAATTAGCTTCAAAAATGCCAGCACTTAAAGAAGCTTTTAGTACTTTGAAAGAAGAAATTAATAAACAAATCAATAAGAGTGAAAAATTATCTGATGAAGCGTATAAAGCATTAACAGCTTCATTAAAAGTTTCAATTGATGGAATGAAAAAAACATTAGGACAAAATTAAGGATAAATCGTGAATCAGAACAAAATTGTTAATAAAAAAGATTTAGATATTGCATTAGCAAATTTAATTTTAAGTATAGGAGTAGTTGTTTTATAATAATTGGCGCTATTTTAGTGCATCTTGGCATTTATTATATGGTTTACTCATATTATGGATCACCATATTTAACGCAAGATATAGCTACAACAAATGTTGTAAATGCTTGAGCTATGTATAATGCTGGAGTGGCTTTTTTAGTAATTTTTGCTTTAATTGAAATTGCTAGTTTTGCTTTATTTGTAACAACAACAGTCAATGTTGGTTTAAATTTAAAAAGACAAGAAAACTTTGTCTTGCCATTTGTTTTTGGCATTTTAGGGTGCTTAGGAATAATACCTATAATCGGATCAATTATTATTTATGTACAATTAAATAAATTTTATAAGCAACAAAACGAATCTAGTTTAATATAAAAGAAAAAAATGACTTTATATTGAAGTCATTTTTTATTACCTTTTTAATGTTCCAATTATTATACTAAAAAGGTAATAATTATTACTTTGTTTCTTTTTTACGTCTTTTTTGTATATATAAATATATAATTAACCTTTTAATTTGTGTAAATGAGAATTTGTTTGGAGAAAATCATGAGAAAAATTAAATTAAATAAAAAAATTATTTTAGCATCAGTTATTGGAATAATGGGTGTAGCTTTGGTTCCTATAGCATTGGTTGCATGTAGTCAAAATAAAACAAAATCTGATTCTAGAAACTTAACTTTAAACAATTTTTATGGTCGCCCATCAAGTGATGGGGATGATGCATATCAAGCAATCTATGCGTCTAAAATTCAAGATGGTGCACGTATGTTAGGATTAATTTCATTTAGACATAAAAATCCAATTTCAAAATACTTTAATTCACCAAAAGATAATCAACAAGTTTCAGCAGTATTAATTGATGAAATTTATGATTTACAAACAGGTAAAGATCGAATTGCATCAATCACATATCGTGCAGATCAAGCTGCTTTTTTAGCTGGAATTGCTGCAGCTTATTATTTAAATAGTAATCAAAATGTTTTTGGTAAAGATAATAAATTAACATGGGGCGGTTTTGTTGGTATTCATTTACCATCAACTACAAGATTTATTCAAGGTTTTAAATTTGGTATTCAATGAGCAAATGAAAAACTAAAAAACAAAAAAGTTAAACAAACAGAAAATAATGAAGAAAAAGAATGAATTAATGTAGAACAAGTCTTTGCTACGAATTATCAATCAGGAGATTTTTCGCCAACATCAGATAAAGCAAAAGCAATTGTTAATCAATTAGTTTCTAATAATGTTGATTTAATTTTACCAGTGGCTGGACCTCAAATCGATTATGCAACAACAGCTGCTGCTGAATCAAGTAAACCAATCGTTGTTGTTGGTGTTGATACAGAACAAGAATTAGATGATAATACAAATAAAGCACGTATTAGTGAAAATAATAAATCATTAGCTAACGGTAAAACAATTATTTTTTCTATTGTTAAACGTTTAGATTTAGCTTTTAAAGGTGCTTTATTAAAAGCATCAGAAGGGGCACAATTAACTAATGATATTAACAAAGACGCTTATAAATTAGGAACACACACTGAAGCAAGTTTTAATAAAAATACTTATGTTGATAATACAGCGTTAGTTGAATTATCAAAAGCTGGACATCAGTATTTAATTGATGCAATTAAATTAAGTGGTTTAAAAGAAGTAAATGATTATAAAACAATTGTTGAAATAATCCAAGAAGATCCTTTATTTAAACTTTTATCACAAATTGGAACTAAAAAATTAGATGAAGTTGCTACTAAATCACAACAAGGTGATTGAGTATTAAAAAGCGAATATCAAGATTTACCATTTATACAATTACAAAAAATGTTAGGTGGATTAGTTTATGTTGATCAAAAAAATGAACTATATCCATATGAATTATCTAATTCATTTTATTTAGAAAAAGATCCAAATAAACGTCAAGCTTCAAGAGCTTTTTATAATTATTGAAATGCTAAAGATGCTAATCAAATAAATTTAGTTAAGATATTTTTAGGACAATCAGTTGATGTACTAAAAGATAAATCATTTTCTGAGTCAATTTATAAGGGATTAGAAGAATTTTATAAATCTAAAAACATTATTATTCCTAAATTATATTAGTTAACTTATTAAGTTGCTTTTTACCCATAAATAATATATAATTCTATATTGTATAAAGAAAGTAGTTTAAAACTCACCTGATTTCTGTTTATTTGGGAATAGGTTAATGCTTAATATTTCGATTATTACATCATTTATTCATGTTATAGATATAAATGATTTTCTTTATACATTTAATTTTTAATTAGGAGTGTTTAATGAATACACCAAACAATCAACGCCATATGTCATCAAATAATGATGCACGTAAAAATCAACCTTTAATTAATGATCAAATTCGTTTTCGAACAATGGTTGTAATTGATGACCATGGTAATAATTTAGGTGAAATGAATCGTATTGATGCCCTTAATTTAGCCGCTTCAAAGAATTTAGATTTAGTTGTTATTGCTAAAAAAGGAAATATTCCTGTAACAAAAATTTTAGATTATGGTAAGTACAAATACGAACAAAAACGTCGTCAAAAAGAATCAAGAAAAAATCAAACAATTATTAAGGTAAAAGAAATCAAAATTAAACCAATGATTGGTGAACATGATTTAAAAGTAAGAGCAGAAAATGCTAAACGTTGATTAGAAGATAAAGACAACGTGAAATTTGTGATTGAAGCACGTGGACGTATGTGTACAAAAGATGAATTTATTGTACAAGCTTATGAAAAATTCATTGACTTAATTAAAGATTATGGTACAGTTGTTCAAGCTAATAAAAAAGTTAGCAATTATCGATATGAAACAATTATTGAACCAATTAAAAAATAAGGAAGGTAACTATAATGGCTAAAATTAGACAAAAAACAAAAAGAGCTGTTGCAAAACGTTTTAGTATTACAAAAAATGGTAAATTAAAACGTAAACACGCTTATAGATCACATTTAGCTCTAGGTCGTTCAACAAAAGCTAAACGTCATTTAAGAAAAGACGCAATTATGAGCACATCTGACACAAAAAGATATACTCAATGCTTATAGTTAGAATATAAATAATTTAATAGTTATAAATAGTATTTAAGGAGTAAATTAGCAATGAGAGTAAAAGGTGGAAGTGTTACACGTCAACGTCGTAAAAGATGATTAGAAAAAGCTGAAGGTTCATGAGGAACACGTAATACCTCATATAGAATTGCTCGTCAAACAGTAATTCGTGCTGCAGAGTATGCATATCGTGATCGTCGTAATAAAAAGCGTGATTTTAGAAAATTATGAATTTCAAGAATTAATGCTGCAGTTCGTGAATTAGGATATACATATTCACAATTTATGAATGCATTAGTAAAAGCTAATGTTGTTACTAAAGATGGTCAAGGTTTAAATAGAAAAATGCTATCTGAATTAGCAATTAACAACCCTGAAGCATTTAATCAATTAGTTGATAAAGTAATGAAATAATATTAGATAAAAATATACTTGCCAATTGCTGGTTATAGTATATTTTTTATTTTTATCTTGTTTTTTACTTTTGTTTCGTGTATAATTTTAAAGGTTTTGTTATTGTTGAGATTGCTGATACGCCAAGAAACGTTGTCAATAAAACGTATCAGGTAACTCATTAATACACAATTCTTATGATTCGCATAATATATCGATGCAAAAGGAGACAACATTTTATGAATCAAGAATTAAGAATTAGATTAGAATCTTATGACCACAGATTATTAGATGATACAGTAAAAACAATTGTAAACATTTCTAACTCTACAGGTTCTAAATTAAGAGGTCCAATTCCTCTACCAACTAAAAAGGAAATTTTTACAATTTTAAGATCACCACATGTTAATAAATCAAGTCGTGAACAATTTGAAAGAAGAACACACAAACGTTTAATTATTTTAGAAAATCCACAACCTAAAACAATGGAAGCTTTAAAACGTTTATCAGTTCCATTTGGTGTTGAAGTTACTTTCAAAATTTAATTCATTAGGAGGCAAGTAAAAAAAATGAAATCATTATTAGGAACAAAAGTTGGCATGACTCAAGTTTTTACAGAAACAGGTAAAGCTGTAGCTGCCACAGTTATCTATGTTGAACCAAATAAGGTTTTAGCTGTTAAAACTAATGAAAAAGACGGCTACAGTGCAATTCAAATTGGTTATGAAACAGTAAAAGAAAAAGCATTAAACAAACCATTATTAGGTCAATTCAAAAAAGCAAATTCAGATCCAAAACGTCACATTAAAGAATTTAGAGATGTTGTTGCTGAAGTTGGTGCTGAATTAACAGTTAGTGAATTTGAACCAGGACAATTAGTTAATGCACAAGCATATACTAAAGGACACGGATTTACAGGTTCAATTAAACGTCATAATTTTAGTATGGGTCCAATGGGCCATGGTGCTGGTTATCCACATCGTTATGTTGGTTCTATTGCTAAAGGACGTGGGGGTAGTCAAGCTCAACGTGTTTTCAAAGGAACTAAATTACCTGGTCATTATGGACATGAATTAGTAACAACTAAAAACTTACTAGTATTAGATGTTAAAGCAAATGAAAATTTAATCCTAATTAAAGGTGCTATTCCAGGACCAAAAGGTTCAATTGTTTTATTAAAATCAGCTAAAAAAGTTGGCCATATCGTAAGCGATCCACAAGTTGTTAACTACTTAGCTAATAAAGCATCATCAAGTGAAGCAAACGAATAAGGAGTTAGTCATGGCAAAAATTAAATTATTATCTATTGATGGTAACTTCGCAAAAGAACTTGAAGTAACCTCTGATCTTTTTGTTGAAGTACCTCACAAACAAGCAATGTTTGACTCAGTGCTTGCTGAAAATGCAGCTGAACGTCAAGGTACACATTCAACCCTAACAAAGGGTGAAGTTCGTGGTGGTGGTAAAAAACCATGAAGACAAAAACACACAGGTAAAGCACGTACAGGTTCAACACGTAACCCACATTGAACAGGTGGGGGTGTGGTATTTGGTCCAAAACCAAATCGTAACTACAATTTAAAAGTTAATGCAAAAGTAAGACTATTAGCTTTCAAATCAGCATTAACTATTAAATTGAATGAAGGAAAAATGCTAGGTTTAGTAGCAAATAGCGATTTAGAAACACCTTCAACTAAAAAAATGGTAAATTTCATTAATAATGCTAACTTAGAAAATCAAAAAGTTTTATTAGTAATAGTCGACAATTTTAGTAATATTAAAAAATCAACAAACAATTTACAAAAAGTTACAACAAAATTATGATACCAAGTTTCAGTTCGTGATTTAATGCATGCAAATGTTGTTGTTGTGGCTGAAGAAGCATTTACAAATTACGCAAGAAAGGTAAGTAAATAATCATGGAATTAACAAGAGTTATTTTACATCCATATACGACAGAAAAAACTTATTCTATTCGTAATAAAAGCGAGCATGAAACATTAACTTTTATTGTTGATAAAAATGCTAATAAATACCAAATTCGTGAAGCATTTATTGCGATTTTTGGTTTAAAACCACTTAAAATTCGTACTACAAATCGTCGTCCTGCAAAAATTCGTACTTCAACAGCTAGACCAGGATATACAAAAGCAAAAAAAATTGCTTATGTAGTAATGCCAGTAGGTGTTAAAGTAGCTGTAAGTAAAGAAGAAGTTGAAGCAGCAAACGCAAAGTAGTTTAAAACAAAATTAAAAATAACAGTCGAAAAGCAAATTAGAAAGAGGCAATTATGGCAGTTAAACGTATTAAAAACCATAGTAGTGGTAAAAGACAAACTGTTGTTGTTGATTACAAATCGATTTTAACAACAAGTAAACCAGAAAAATCATTGCTTGTTACTTTACCTAAAAAAGCAGGTAGAAACAATCAAGGGAAAATTACAATTAGACACCATGGTGGTGGTCATAAACGTAAATATCGTATTATTGACTTTAAAAGAAATAAAGATAATATTTATGGAACTATTAAATCAATTGAATACGATCCAAACAGAACATCATTTATTTCATTAGTTGTTTACGCTGATGGAGAAAAACGTTATATTATTGCTCCTAAAGGAATTAAAGTGGGCGATAAAATTATTTCAGGAAATGAAAACATTGATATTTTATTAGGTAATTCATTACCACTTGAATTTATTCCAGAAGGTACATTAGTTCACAATATTGAACTATCACCAAATGCTGGTGGTCAAATTACAAGAAGTGCTGGTGCTAGTGCACAAATTCTTGGTTTTGATGAAACTAAAAAATATATTTTAGTTAAATTAA
This sequence comes from Ureaplasma parvum serovar 3 str. ATCC 27815, assembly GCF_000019345.1. Lineage (NCBI taxonomy): Bacteria > Bacillati > Mycoplasmatota > Mycoplasmoidales > Mycoplasmoidaceae > Ureaplasma > Ureaplasma parvum. The sequence goes on from NC_010503.1 coordinate 278,443, forward strand.
ACTCAGGCGAAGTTCGTAAATTTAGAAAAGAATGTCGTGCTACAATTGGAACTGTTTCAAATGATGAACACATTCTTGAAAATTTAGGTAAAGCTGGTAAATCACGTCATTTAGGGGTTCGTCCAACAGTTCGTGGTTCTGCAATGAACCCTAATGATCACCCACATGGGGGTGGTGAAGGTCGTTCACCAGTTGGTATGGATGCACCTCGTACACCTTGAGGTAAACGTCACATGGGTGTTAAAACTCGCAACAATAAGAAATCATCAACGAGCATGATTGTTCGTCGTCGTAAATAATATAGAAAGGATTAATCGCGATGTCTAGAAGTTTAAAAAAAGGTGCTTACGCTGATCCTAGTTTATTAAAAAAAGTTGAAGCAGCTAATGCATCAGTTTCTAAAAAACCAATCAAAACATGATCTAGAAGAAGTCAAATTTTTCCAAACTTTGTTGGATTAACATTTGAAGTTCATAATGGTAAAACTTTCTTAAAAGTTTACGTAACAGAAGATATGATTGGTCACAAATTAGGTGAATTTGCACCAACACGTAATTTCAAAAACCATACAGAAGCTAAACGTTAGAAAGAAAGGTAATTTATAGATATGACAAATAAAGTTATTCAAAGAAATATTCATATTTCGCACCGTAAAGCTTCTCTTGTAATTGATTTAGTTCGAAACAAGCCAGTACATGAAGCAATTCGAATTTTAAGTAATACACCAAAGAAGTTTGCTCCAATCGTTTTGAAATTACTTAACTCAGCAATTTCAAACGTTCAACATAACTCTAAAGATATGGATCCAAGTAAACTATATATTTACAAAATTGTAGCTAATCAAGGTCCAACAATGAAAAGAACACTACCACGTGCTAAGGGTTCTGCTGATCAATTATTTAAACGTACAACACATTTAGAAATTGTTTTATCTGATGATGTTAATGAACGTGAAAAAGAATTAGCAGCTATTAAAGCTAAAAAATCAAAAAAACCATTAGCAGTTGAACCGATTGCTAAAGTTGAAACTAAAAAAGTTGCTAAACCAAGCAAAGTAGAAATAAAACCAGTTGAAAAAGACGAAAACGTTGATCCAGAACTTTTAAAACGTGAACAACAAGTTTTAAAAGTTGTTGAAAAAACTGCTTCACAAAAAGAAGAAGAAACTACTGAAACAATTATGATTTCAACATCACCTAAGAATGCACAAGTTTTATTTGATGATTTAGAAAAAAATGTAATCTTTTATAAAACAACACCTATTAATAAAGTTTTACGTGTACTAGTTTATGTAACTAGCCCAACTAAAAAAGTTGTTGGTGAATTTGATTTAGAATCAGTTGAAATTGGTGCAATTTCATCAATTTGAAGAAAATACAGCAAACAATCTGTAATTTCTAAAAAAGAATATGATGCTTACTATGAAGGAAAAGATAAAGCACATGCACTTGTAAGCAAAAAAGCATATAAATACCGTAATCCAAAAGATCTTAGCGAATATAACATGACTAAAGGTCCAAGTGGATTCCAATATTTAAAATAGGGTAAGGGAGATTTTACAAATGGGTCAAAAAGTAAATCCAAATGGACTAAGATTTGGGATCAACAAACAATGACTATCTCGTTGAGTGCCAACTGATCAATTACAAATGGCTAAATGATTAGTTGAAGATGATAAGATTAGAAAATATTTATCAACAAAATATAAAAATGCTGGTATTGATCATGTAGAAATTGAACGTGACCAACAACGGGTAAATGTTTATGTATATGCTGTACAAAGTGGTTTATTAATTGGAACAGAAGCATCAGAAAAGAAATTAATTGAATTAGCAATTAACAAAATCGTTGGTCGTAAACAATTAGTATCTTTAAAAGTAGTTGAAGTTCAAATTCCAGAATTACAAGCTTCATTAATGGCACGTGAAATTGCCGACGCAATTGAAAATAGAGTTTCATTTAGAATTGCTCAAAAAATGGTAATTAAAAAAGTTCTAAAAGCTGGTGCTAGAGGTATTAAAACACATGTTTCAGGTCGTTTAGGTGGCGTGGAAATGGCACGTGAAGAAGGATATACACAAGGTGTAATGACCTTACATACATTACGTGCAGATATTGATTATTCAATGCAAGAAGCACATACAACTTATGGAATTATTGGTGTTAAAGTTTGAATTAATCGTGGCGAATTATTTGGTAACAAATTAGTAAACAGTGTTGCGCATGCTGCAAATAAGGAATTTAGTCGTAGTTCAAAACCAAAAAAAGGATCATTTAATCGTTCATCAAGATCAAAAAATACTAAACCTGCTCCAAAACAAGCAGTTAGCGAATAGGAGATTATAAAATTATGTTACAACCAAAAAGAACAAAATTTCGTAAGCCTCATAAAGTAAGCTACGAAGGTAAAGCTAAAGGAAATAAACAAGTTGATTTTGGTGAATTTGGATTAATGGCACTAGAAGGTGCATGAATTGATGCGCGTCAAATTGAATCAGCACGGATTGCAATTTCAAAACGTTTATTAAAAACTGGTAAAATGTGAATTCGTATTTTCCCACATATGTCATTAACTAAAAAACCATTAGAAGTACGTATGGGTTCTGGTAAAGGTAGTCCAGAAAAATGAGTAGCAGTTGTAAAGGCTGGAACAGTAATGTTTGAAATTGCTAATGTTTCAGAAGAATTAATGTGTGAAGCTTTACGTGCTGCTGGAAATAAGTTACCAATTAAAGTAAAAATTGTTAAGAAGGGAGAAGCTAACTAATGAGTAGTATTGCACAAGATCTTCGTAAAAAAGATAGCTTAGAACTTGAAAAAATTGTTATTGAGCTTAAAGCCAAATTATTAGAACTTCGTTTTGCAGCTGCGAATGGGGAAGCAGAAAAACTTCATACAGCCAAAGAAATTCGTAAAACAATTGCACGTGCATTAACAATTTTAAATGAACGTGAATTAGCAGAAAAATTAAACAACAAGGAGGCTAATAAATAATGGAAAGAAGCCGTCGTAAAGTTTTAGAAGGGTTAGTAGTTTCAGATAAAATGCAAAAAACTGTTGTTGTTAGTGTTGAAACTAAAAGCAAACACCCAATATATAGAAAACTTGTAATTAGTCATAAAAAATACCACGCACACAATGATAATGATGATGCCAAAGTTGGTGACCTTGTTGAAATCACTGAAACTCGTCCATTAAGTGCAACAAAAAATTGAAGAGTTAGCAAAATTTTAGAAAGAGCACGTTAGTGCAACTAAGGAGAAGATTATGATTCAACATATGACAAGACTAAAAGTTGCAGATAACACAGGTGCTAAAGAAGTTGGAGTAATCAAAGTGCTTGGTGGCTCTAAAAAACGTTATGCATCAGTGGGCGATATTGTAGTTGTCTCAGTTAAAAAAGCAACACCTGCTGGTTTAATTGCTAAAGGACAAATGGCCAAAGCTGTAATTGTTAGAACAAAAAAATCAATTCGTCGTGAGTCTGGTTTATTAATTAGATTTGACGAAAACGCATGTGTACTTATTAAAGAGGATAAGACACCAAGAGGATCACGTATTTTTGGTCCTGTAGCAAGAGAAATTCGTGATCGTGGATACACAAAAATTGCTTCTCTTGCTCCTGAAGTATTATAGGAGGTTAGCAGATAATGAACAGAATTAAAAAAGGCGATACAGTTGTTGTTATTTCAGGTAAAAACAAAAATAAATCTGGCGTAGTTATTCAAGTTAACCCTAAAGAACAAACAGCACTTGTTGAAGGCGTTAATAAAATTAAACGTCATCAAAAGAAAGATCAAACGCATGAACAATCTGGAATTATTGAAAAAGAAGCTCCAATTCGTTTATGTAAATTAGCATTAGTTGATCCTAAAGGAAAAGATAAAGGTAAAGCAACTAAAGTTAAATATTTACTTAAAGATAACAAAAAAGTTCGTGTAGCACGTAAAAGTGGTTCAGAACTTGATGTAAATAAAAAATAAAAAGGAAGGATAAGTTATGGCATTCTTAAAAGATTTATATAAAAATAAAGTTGCTAAAGATTTGCAAAAAGAATTTGCTTATTCTTCTGTAATGCAAATTCCTAAAATTGAAAAAGTAGTTATTAACGCAGGAATTGGAAATGCTGTTGCTGATAAAAAACATTTAGAAGCAGCTATTTCAGAATTAACTTTGATTACAGGACAAAGACCTGTTGAAACAAAAGCTAAAAAATCAATTGCAACATTTAAATTACGTGCTGGTCAAAGTATTGGTGCTAAAGTTACATTACGTGGCGATCGTATGTGAGCATTTATTGAAACTTTATTTAATATTGCTTTACCTCGTGTACGTGATTTTAAAGGAATTTCAAATAATTCGTTTGATAACCAAGGTAACTACACTTTAGGTATTAAAGAACAAATTATTTTCCCTCAAGTTGTTTATGATGATGTTAAATCAGTGCGTGGTTTTGATGTAACATTTGTTACAACTGCAAAAACAGCCCAAGAAGCTAAAGCATTACTAGTGGGACTAGGTGCTCCATTTCAAAAAGTAAGAGGAGACAAATAATTTATGGCGAAAAAATCATTAATTGCTAAGCAAAAAAAACATCAAAAATTTGCAGTTCGTGAATACACTCGTTGCGTAAGATGTGGTCGTCCACATGCTGTTAATCGTAAATTTGGTGTATGTCGTCTTTGCTTTAGAGATTTAGCTTACGCTGGTGCAATTCCAGGAATTAAGAAAGCATCTTGATAGGAGGATAGATATGTATTTAGATCCAATTGCTGAATTAATTACAAAAATTAATAATGGTCGTAAGGCCCATAAAGCTGAAGTTAGTTTTGCAACTTCAAAGCTTAAAACAGCGATTTTAGAATTATTGGTTAAAGAAGGATATATCAAATCTTATGATATTCGTCCAACTGAAAACAATAAATCTGAAACAGTTGTTAAACTAAAATACAAAAACCAAACAACATCTTCTATCAATGGTTTTAAACAAATTTCAAAACCAGGATTAAGAATTTATTCAACACACTTAAATTTACCAAAAGTATTAAATGGTTTAGGAATTGCTATCATCACAACTTCAAAAGGTGTTATGTCAGATAAACAAGCAAGAAAGGAAAATGTAGGCGGGGAAGTAATCGCTTACGTTTGATAAGAATATTTATGTCAAGAATTGGAAATCGTAAATTAACTATTCCAGCTAATGTAAATGTTAGTGTTGAATCTGGTAAAGTACATATTGTTAGTCAAACTGCAAAATTAAGTGTTGATTTTCCAGTAAATCTAATTAGTGTAGATGTTGTTGATAATACTGTTAAAGTTAGTCGTGCAAACGATGAAAAACAAACAAAAATGTTTCATGGAACAGTAAATGCAAATATTGCTAATGCTTTAGTTGGTGTAACTACTGGTTGAAAGAAAGAATTAGAAGTTAAAGGGGTAGGTTTTAGAGCAAAAGTTGAAGGTTCAAAACTTAATTTAGGATTAGGTTTTTCTCACCCTTTATTAATTCAAATTCCAACAGGTTTAAAAGTTGAAACACCATCAGCTACTGAAATTAGTATTAATGGAGCAGATAAAGCTGCTGTTGGTGCTTTTGCAGCAGTAGTACGTGCTTATCGTAAACCAGAACCTTACAAAGGTAAAGGTGTGATGTATAAGGGCGAAAGAATTGTGCGTAAAGCAGGTAAAACTGCAGATAAGAAAAAATAGAAAGGTCATTCATAAAGTATGAAAAGAATTAATTTTAGTCGTGCTAAACAACGTGCACTTCGTGCTAAACGTCTTCATGTTAAAATTCGTAACCTTCAATTAGCTGCAAACAAACCTGTTTTAGTTATTACAAAAACAAATGCACACATTTGAGCACAATTAATTTGCTATAACAAAAATATTACTTTAGCTTCATCATCATCTGTACAATTAGATTTACAAAATGGTAATAAAGATAATGCACGTTTAGTAGGTGTTGATATTGCTAAAAAAGCTTTAGCACAAGGCTTTAAACAAGTTATTTTTAACAAAAATGGTGCTAAATACCATGGGCGTATTAAAGCATTAGCAGATGCAGCGCGTGAAGCTGGATTAGAATTTTAAAAAGGAGCAGTTATAATATGGAAAACAATGTTAAAAAAGAAACTATTGTAGATAGTGAAAAAGTTGAAAAGCAACAACTAGTAACTGCACCAGTAGTTAATAAAAAAGAAAATACAGAACCAAAAGCAAAAACATTTAAACGTGAAACAACAACATCAAATTTTGAAGAACGTGTAGTGAAAATTAAACGAATTTCAAAAACAACAAAAGGTGGACGTATGATGCGTTTTAGTGCTTTAGTTGTTATTGGTGATAAAAATGGAACTGTTGGTTTTGGTATGGGTAAATCAATTGAAGTTCCAGATGCAATCAAAAAAGCGATTAAAAACGCAAACAATAATTTAATTAAAGTTAAGCAAACAAAAAAAGGTTCAATTTACCATGATGTAAATGGTCGTCATGGAGCTGCTAAAGTAATGTTACTACCTGCTCCTGAAGGTACTGGAATTATTGCTGGTGGACCTGTACGTGCTGTGGTTGAATTAGCTGGATTTACTGATATTTATACAAAATCACGTGGTGCTAATGCGCCAATGAATGTTATTCGTGCCACAATCAATGGGTTATTACAACAATTAACACCAAAAGAAATTGCACGTTTACGTGACAAAAGTTTAAGAGAAATATAGTGATTAGGAGTTTGTCATGCAATTACATAATTTAGAATATAAAAAAGGTTCAAGAAACCACAAAGAAAAACGTGTTGGTCGTGGTCATGGTTCTGGTTTAGGAAAAACTTCTGGGCGTGGACAAGATGGACAAAAAGCACGTAAATCAGGAATGGTACGTTTAGCTTTTGAAGGAGGACAAACACCACTTTATCGTCGTGTGCCAAAAGTTGGTTTTAACAACGATCGTTTTGCAAATAAATATAACGTTGTAACTTTAATTTCATTAGTAAAATATGAAACAAAAGAATTAACAGTTGAATTTATGTATGCAAATAAAATTGCTAAAAATGAAGATTTACCAATTAAGGTTATAGGTAATGCAGTTTTACCAAGTGGCACAGTAGTAAGTGCTCACAAATTTAGTAAAGGCGCATTGGAATCAATTAGTAATTCAAAAGCAAAAGCACAAATTTTAGAGTAATAAAAGTTTATAATATATAATTTATTACTAAACCAAAATAAGGGGATTAACAATGACTAACAAACAGAAGAAAAAAAATGCTTTTAGACAGTTGTTAATGATCTTTAAAAATAAAAAAGTTTTAGTTGCATTAATTGTAACTTTAAGTATATTAATCTTGTTTAGAATTGGATCTGTTATCCCAATGCCATACATTAAGTTAAATGGTAATTTTGGCAATCAAGGTTCATTCTTTTCAATTATTAACTTATTAGGCGGGGGAGGGCTATCACAATTTTCACTCTTCGCAATTGGGATAGGACCTTATATTACCGCTCAAATTATTATGCAACTTTTATCAAGTGAGCTTGTGCCACCACTCGCCAAATTATCCAAATCAGGTGAGCGTGGTCGTAAAAAAATTGAAGTGATTACAAGAATCATTACCTTGCCTCTTGCAGTGATGCAAGCTGTCATTATTATTAATTTAATGACAAGAGCAAATGGATTTATTTCAATTGTTTCAAATGCACCATTTGCTATTGGTTCACCATTATTTTATGTAACATACATTTTTTTAATGGTTGGTGGCACTTATATTTCGTTATTTTTAGCTGATCTAATTTCGAAAAAAGGTGTTGGTAATGGAATTACATTATTAATTCTTACAGGAATTGTTGCTTCATTATTTAATCACTTTATTGCAATTTTTTCAAATTTAGGTAGTTTAACAAGCAGTAAAGTTTCACAAATTATCGGTTTCATTTTATACATTTTATTCTATATTATGATCTTAATTGGTGTTGTTTTTGTTAATAATTCAACAAGAAAAATTCCAGTTCAACAAACCGGTCAAGCTCTAATTTTAGATCATGAGAAACTACCATTTCTTCCTATTAAAATTATGACAGCAGGAGTAATGCCAGTGATCTTTGCATCATCTGTTTTAGCCATTCCTGCACAAGTTGCTGAATTTTTAGATAAACAAAGCATGGGTTATTATGTGATTCATAATTACTTCATTGTTGATTCTTGAACGGGTCTAGCAATTTATGTTGTTTTAATTTTATTATTTACATTCTTCTTTTCATATGTACAACTTAATCCACCAAAAATGGCTGAAGATATTAAAAAAGCCGGTCGTTTTATTCCAGGTGTTCAAGTTGGAATGGATACTGAAAAACATATTACAAAAGTAATTTATCGCGTGAATTGAATTGGTGCACCAATTCTTGCTTTTCTAGCATGCTTGCCTCATTTGGTTGCTTTAGTAGCTAAAACAATCAATCATGGAATTCCTGTAATTCAACCATCAACAATTTTTGGAGGAACTTCAATTATTATTATGGTTACAGCAACGCTTGAATTATGAAATGCAATTAAATCAACATCAACTTCAACATCATACGCTTACCAAAGAAAAGAATTAGAAACATCCATTACAGTAAGCGCTGAAAGTGACAAGAGTAGTAAGTCACAAATTTGATAGAGGTATTTATGAAAATCCTTTTAATTGGCCCCCCAGGGAGTGGTAAGGGAAGTGTTAGTGAATTATTAACTAAAAATAATACATTAAAACATGTTTCCACAGGTAATTTATTTCGTGCAATTCTAAAAGAGGATAGCGAATTAGCACGTAAAATTAAAGAGATTAATGTTTCTGGTGGTAAATTAGTACCAGATGAAATTACTAATCAAGTTGCTAAATCAGCAATTGATGAATTAATTAAAAATGAACAATCATTTATTTTAGATGGTTATCCACGCACAATTAATCAAGCCTTAGCATTAGAACAATATTGTAATTTAGATTATATTTTTTATCTAGATATTGATCATCAAGAATTAATGAAACGTTTAACTGGGCGTTGAATGTGCCCAAAATGTGCAGGAATTTATAATATTCATTTTAAAAAACCACAAGTTCATGGTTTATGTGACAATGATCAAGCTACTCTTTATCAACGAGCTGATGATCATGCAGATGCTGTAAGTATTCGATTAGATGAATATGATAAATTAACCCTACCTTTGATTAAGCATTATGAAACTAATCCACGTTTTATTAAAATCAATGCTAATCAACCTATTGAAGATGTTTATAAAAACATTAACAATTATTTAAAACAAAATAAGTAAAAAAAAGTAGATGAAGTTAAAACCATGGTTATTGTTAAAACAGAAAAAGATATTGCTGCTATTAAAGAAGCTGTGCGAATTTGAAAAATTGCTCGTGAAGCAATTTATAAACAAGCTAAAGCAGGCGTTTCATTAAAAGAATTAGACTTATTAGCTAAAGAAGTTATTGAAGCAAATGGTGGAATTGCTGCTTTTCACAACTATTTAGGTTTTAAAGGTCATATTTGTATTTCAGTGAATGAGTGCGTTATTCATGGAGTCCCAACCGATTACGTCTTAAAAGATGGTGATAAGGTAACATTTGATGTTGGTGTTAAATACGATAATCATTATTGTGATGCGGCGTTTACCATTATTATTAACAACTCAAATGTTGAAGCACTAAAAATATCAGAGATTTGTAAAAAATCAATTGACGAAGCCGTTGCAATTATTAAACCAAAAGTAACAACACATGCAATTTCGAATGCAATTCAAAAGTTTATTGAAAAAAACGGTTATTTTGTTCTTCGTGATTTTGCCGGCCACGGTTGTGGTAATGAAATTCATGAAGATCCATTGATTCCTAATTATCGATCTTTATTGTATCGTAATGTTACATTAGAAGAGAATATGGTAATTTGTATTGAACCAATGATTCTAAGTGGATCAAATGCTTATTATATTGATCCAAACGATCAATGATCTGTAAAATCTAAAAATCATCAAATGACTTGTCATTGAGAACATATGATTCTAATTACAAAAGATGGTTGTGAAGTTTTAACAGATTAAGGGATATATTTTAAACAAGGAATAAAAATGGCAGATACAGAAAAATTAAAAATGCTTGGTAAAATTGTTGAAGTTTTACAAGGCGGAAATTTTAGAGTTCAATTAGAAAATGGCATCACGATTATGAGCCACGTATCAGGTAAAATGCGTGTTAATAAAATTAACATTTTACCAGGTGATACTGTTGATGTTGAGTTAAGTCCATACGACCTAACACGTGGAAGAATTACATATCGTCATCGTGATAACTAAAATTAAACGAAAGGAAAACTATAATGAAAGTTAGAGCTTCAGTTAAAGCAATTTGTAAAGATTGCAAAATCGTAAAGCGATCAGGTGTTGTGCGTGTTATTTGTGCTAATTCAAAACACAAACAACGTCAAGGTTAATAAAAAGAAAGGAAGATAAATAATATGGCACGTATTTTAGGGGTAGATATTCCTAATGATAAAAGAGTTGTAATTTCATTAACATACATTTTTGGTATTGGAAAATCTACATCTCAACAAATTTTAAAATTAGCTAATATAGATGAAAATATTCGTGTAAAGGATTTAGCTGATGAACAAATTGCTGAAATTCGTCGAGTTGCTTTAAATTTTGTTAAAGCAAATGGCGAAAAATTACAATTAGAAGGTGATTTACGAAGAACTGTAGCCATGGATATTAAGCGTTTAATGGAAATCGGTTCATATCGTGGAATCCGTCACCGTCGTGGTTTACCAGTGCGTGGACAAAGAACAAAAACAAACGCTCGTACACGTAAAGGACCACGTAAAACAGTTGCTAATAAAAAGATTGAAACTAGATAATAAGAAAGGAATAATCAAACTATGGCAAAGAAGAAAAAACTTAGTTTTACTAATGGAATTGCATATATTCATGCAACTAAAAATAATACGATTATTACTTTGGCTGATGAACAAGGAAGCGTTTTATCTTGAGCATCATCTGGTTCAATCGGTTATAAAGGAACAAAGAAAAAAACTCCATATTCAGCAGGTATTGCTGCTGAAGCTGCAGCAAAAGCTGTGATTGATATGGGATTAAAATCTGTTGAAGTTCATGTTAATGGAACAGGTGCAAGTCGTGATACAGCAATTCGTAGCCTACAAGCAGCAGGTTTAGAAGTAACAAAAATTAAAGATGTTACTCCAATTCCACATAATGGGTGTCGTCCACCTAAAAAACCAAGATAGTAATTTGGTTTTGATTATTGCAAAAGGAGAAATAACATGCGTAAATTTTTAAAATACCAACTTGATGTGCCATCAATTAATAGCGAAGACAAAAATCGTACAGTTGTTAAAATTGCCCCACTTGAAATTGGTTTTGGTGACACATTAGGAAATGCCTTACGTCGAATTTGTTTATCATCAATTCCTGGTGCCTCAATGTTCGCTGTTAAATTTGGGGGATATTCGCATGAATTTCAACCATACGAAGGTGTTAAAGAAGACATTACTCACATCATTTTAAACTTAAAAAATTTAGCAATTAAAATTGATGAATTAATTTATAGTGAAGACTATTTCAACAATTTATTAATTGATAAATGACCAAAAATGAAAATTAATTTCAAAGGACCTGGTGTGATTACAGCTAAAGATATTGTATGTCCAGTAGGTTTTGAAATTGTTAACCAAGACTTATATATTGCAGAAGTAACAAAACCAATTGATGTAGAAATTGAAATTTTTGCAAAAACAGGACGTGGTCGTGTCGATTTTAATACAAATAAGGATTTTGTTTCAACACTACATATTATCGCAACCGATTCAAATTATTCACCAGTTCTACATTACGCTTATAATGTAGAAATGATTAAAGATTCAAAATCATCAATGTCTGAGATTTTAACAATTGACATTGCAACAAATGGTACGATATCAGGAAGCGAAGCAATTGCGATTGCTGCTAAGATTATGCAAGCGCATTTAGAACCAATCGTGAACATTGATAAAACAATTAATGAAATGATTATTATGCGTGAGCGTGAGGAAGAAGAAAAACGTCAAAACGCTTCAATTTCAATTGATGATTTAGATTTAACGGTGCGTGCATATAATGCTTTAAAACAATCAGGTATTAATACCACTGCTGAATTAATTGAATTAACAAAATCACAACTTGAAAAAATTAAGAATTTAGGACGTAAATCAGTTACTGAAATTATTCAAAAATTAACTGAACGTTCACTTGAGTTAAAAAAAGATTAAAACTTTAAAAGAAAGGAATAATTTGATATGAGTTACATTAACAAACCAGGTAAAACACGCGCATGAAGAAAAATGGTGAGTCGTCAACAAGTATCTGATGTTATAAGTCATGGTTCAATTGTGACAACAAAAACAAAAGCAAAAGAATCACAACGTCATGTTGATCATTTAATCACTCTTGCTAAGAAAAACACACTTGCTTCACGTCGTGCAGCAGCTGCGATTTTATTAGGAACAAATCAACACTCAGCGGATGATTTATTACGTAAATTATTTAACGAATTAGGTCCTAAGTATGCTAATCGTGCTGGTGGATACACTCGTGTTATTAAACTTGGTAATCGTCCAGGAGATAATACAGAAGAAGCTGTTTTACAATTAGTTTAGTAAATATTTAATAAAATAGATCAATAAAAACCAGTTTTACATTTCGTTTAACTGGTTTTTTACTATATAAAATATAAATTAATTTATTTACAAACAAAAAACGAAATAAAATTTTAATTATTTTTTATTATATGTTAATTGATTTGTTCCACCTTTTTTTAAAAAAATGATAAACAATAATATTTACAAGTAATTTTGTAATTTTGGTCATATATTTTTAATATATTTTATTATTAAGATATACAAAAGTTAGGTTTTATAGACTAATGAATAAACAAAAAAGAAAAATCTCAGTATTAACTTCAATATCATTATTTTTAATTATTAGTTTAAGTATTGGGTTAGGTTTGGGATTAATAAAAAATAATGAAAATTCCATCACTTCTAAAGTTCAAAAAAGTAGCAATTTTTTTATTAATGATTTATCAAAACAATTGTTTTTAGATGTTTTTAATCAAGATAAATTAGAATTAAATGCTTATATGTATGATCAAAATAATGTATCAGATCAACAATTATTAGATTTAAAATTTGCTTTAACATTATTAAATCCTAACAGATTAGATATTAATGATGACGATACAATTGCCATTATGAAAAATAATGCTAAAAAAATTATTTTTCAAAGTTTATCTAATAATTGATACTGATTATTTACCAATTTAAAGAGTTTAGAATTTTCTTACACTCCTTATAAACCTAATTTTTATGCCCCCTATATAAATGAAAAACAAGATTTTACTAAATCATCAATTTTTGACAAAGTTATTAATATTAATAAACCCTTAACAAATTACATAAAAATTAAGCAAAAATTATTCGATAAAGAAAATTATCGTAGTGTTGATGTTTATTATTTGCAATTTGGTGATCACTTAATCTTACGTTTATTAAAATTTAATAAAAAAAATCATTTTGATGTTCGATTTGATACAGATCTTTTTCAATTCAATAAACCAATTATAAATTTGGAATTAATAGCAAAAGAAATGCAAACAAGTATTGATTATCATCGAGAAGATAATTTTAAAAAAGATATTTTAGATTATAAAAAAAATTATGAAGATTATTTATATTATGATGAAAAGCTTAACTCAAGTATTTATCAACAGGGATTAGATAAAATAAATAAAGAATATTATGAAGTCAATAATTTTAATTTTTTTAATACTAAAAAACCACTTTTTCAAAAATTTAGTTATCAAATGTTTTTAGAATTAAAAGATAAGTTGGGTTTTAAACGTTATGTTTTAAGAAATATTGATCAAAAAGAAGTTAGAGCACGTGATCATTTTAATGACAATGAAAAAAAACAACAAAATAAGAATTATTTTAGATCTTTTGATAAAGAATTGAATTATTTTCAAAAATATATTGATCATAATTTAGATATTAATATTAATAAAATTTCAAAGGAAGCATATATTACACAAAAAATAATTAAAAATCTTTTATTAGATGCTTTCAATAATAATGATGTTCAAATTACAAAATATCTAATTCAACAAAATGATAAGGAATACCAAAATAAATTAATTAAACAATTAATAGAATTTAGTAATTATTTTAAAAACCAAAAAACACCAAGAGATTCTAATGAATATAAGCAAAAATTAAATGATTATGAAAAAATATTTTCACAAAATTGGTATTTTATTTTAATGAATTTAAAGCACTTTGAATTAAGTTTTAATAATTGATTTACTTTACCAAAACAAATAAATCCTATTACTAAAGAGATGTTAGGACCAAGTGAAAAATATTTAAAAAGGTTAAAAAAACTTAAACCATATGAGGATTATTATTTCATTAATAATTATTTAGAAAAAAAACAAGAAGGAGATACTTCAATGTTGATTGGTTCATTTAAGGATTTATATATTACAAAAAATCAATCTATTTTTAATATTAAGATCGATTTTTCAAGTAGTGAAAACAGATTAAGTTTAAATCCTTTGATTTATTTTTTTCCTAAAACTAAAAATAAATTATCAGTTGATTTAATCACATCAATTTTTCATCAAGCTATATTTCACCAAAATAAAGAATACTATCAATTGTTTGAAACTGATATGATTGATAAATATGAATATGGTATCCCAGCCCAAATGTTACTTTTATGAAGGGAATAGTAATTAATGTTTATTTTTTTTAAAAAAAATCATCTACTAAAATTAAGTTTATTTTTTATTCCTCTAACATTAATTTCAATCCTTATCACCTCATGTAGCACATCAAATTTAAAAAAACAACAGATATTAACAAATAATGAAATTAGTTTTTTTATGGATAAATCCCAAAATTGTTATGTTGGTTTAATTGTTGATCAGACATTAAAAAATGATAAAAAAACTATTTTTAACGTTAGTTTAATTGATGAAAAAAATACGAAGTTAAATTTATTAGTTAAAGATTATCAAATTAAAGATAACAAAATTTTAATTAGATTACCGCGTTTAATAAAACTTAATGATCATTTAATTATTACAAGCAATAATGCTTCATTCATACCTATTAGAAAAATAATTAATATTGATAATTTAATTGATTTGAATATAATCAGAACAAATAATCAAACACAAGATTCTTGAATAGCTTTTTTAAATAACAAAGTGATTAATAATCTTTTAATAACTATTTTTCCTAATAAAAAAGACCGTGATGAATATATTAAATCACAACAAGAAATTAAAATAGAATATGCTCATGAAATAGCGAATTGATTAAATTATTATAACACAGTGCAAAATGATGCTAATAAAGCAGCAGTATTTAATGAAAATACAGCTAGAAGTAAACTTAATAACAATCTTTTTAATAATGTATCATTAAGCAATCCATTTGCTTATGAACAAGCACGTAAGTTTCACAATACATTATTTAATAAAAATTGATTGTGATTTTTATTTAATTTAAAAAGACAAATTTTCATGTTATATCCTGATGATAATTTATTTCAAGAATCGAGCGAGGAAACAGCAGAAGGATTAAAAGATTCAAAAATCAATAATCGTAGTTCTTTTTATCGTGCTCAATCGAATGAATTTATTGATGGGTTATATGTTGTAGAAAGTTCTAATTTAAATAAAAAACCAGAAGAATTAGATGAATATACTGATTTTAGTAAAACAGCTAAATTTACTCTGTTGAATAATGAAGGTTTTGTTTTTACAATCTCCATTGAAGAAAATTATGATAAAACCAAAAAACTAATTTCGCGTAAAGTTAGTTTGTTGCCATGAATTAAAACTTTACCAAGATTAATGTTTAATGATCATGTAATAAAACAAGAATTTAATTTAGCTAATTATACTGAAAATTCATACGATTACAATGCTGTTAATTTTCATTCACCTCTTGAAATTAAAGTTTATGAAGATCAATTTGGCGGAAAAGCAATTCGTTTTTCATTTGTTGATATTGATCCTAATTAATATGAATTAGAAGTGTTATTTTTATTTCTTTTTATTATAATTTAATTAGAAAAGAAGTATAAAAATATGAACAATTACATACAGCAAGTTATTGATTATGTTAATGATAAAACCTATAAAAATAAGACATATTTTATAAAGAAATATGCATTTGCTTTTTTGACTTCATTAATAATTTTTATTTTTTTATTAGTATTTGGTTTATCAAATTATTTTAATCCTTTGGTTAGTTTAGTTGGTGTTGTATTAATTTTTAGTGTTTTAGTTGTCTTTTGTATTCATATAAAAATTATCAATAATTATAGTTTAAATTTATTAAAATGACTACGTAATCAAAAAGAATTATCTTATAAGTATATTATTAATATTCTTGATTTTATTTTAAATAAACAATTATATTTAAACTTAACAATTATAGAAGTCCAACAAATTTGCATAGATTTGGAAGAATTTAAAAAAACAAATGTCATTTAAAACAATTGCATATACCCAAAAAAATATAAAAATTATTAAAAAATCAAAATTTATAACGATCGTTGAACCTATTAGCGATAAAAATGAAGTTCAATCATTATTTAAAAAATATAAAGAACAATATTACGATGCAACGCACATTTGTTTTGCTTATGTGATAGGTCGTGAATTTAATTATATGAAAGCATATGATGATGGTGAACCAAATGGAACAGCTGGAATACCTATTTTAAATATCATTAAGATCAAATCATTAACCAATGTGATTATATTTGTTGTACGTTATTTTGGTGGCATTAAATTAGGCACTGGAGGATTAATTCGTGCTTATTCACAATGTGCTAAAGAAATTATAGATAACTGTGAAATAATAATTTTACAAAAATATTTTTACTATAAAGTTGTTTATAAGCTAAAAAATACTAAATTTGCAAAGCAAATTTTAACATCAATTAGTTATGAAAAACTAATAGAGAGTTATGAAGATGATAGAGTTATTTTAAAAATCCGAATTAACACCAAAATTAATATATTTATGTCTAAGATTGAATTTATTTTTATAAAACATGATTATTAATAATGTTTTACTCTAAAGGATTAGTTAACGCGTATTTTTTACATATTTCACCAATTGTTCTCTCTATTCTAAAAAACAATCTTGCTGTATCATATTCATTTTTTAAATGATTAGGAACTTGTTTTGTTAATATAAACATTTCATCACTATTTTTAATTTTTTCACCTTTATCATCTGTTTTATAGTCAGAATAATAATAAAAATTATCTCTTTTTTGATTAAAAGGTTCATAGATATTAGTGTAATGATATTTAAAATTATAAAGTTCTTCTAATTTTGAAACATCGTTTGCTGAATCACTTTTTGATTTAATTTGATCAATAATAGGTTTAATTATCTTTTCTTTATAATATTGAAAAACATCTGGTAATTGATTTAAATAGTAATTAGATCAATACATTAATTCACCAAATTCTTCTTGGGGATAAAAACCATAACCAACGGCTTTAATATATGGAACAATTTGCTCAACATCATCTTTGACAACGCTATCATAAAATCTAGAAAGTTTTTGATTAGCATTACGTGCTTTTTTCTCAATTTCGTTTGTTAAATCTTTTAATTTTTTAATTAAGAGGTAGTATTTACCTTTTTTTGAAAGAGAATTAGGATCTATTGATGGTTGTCAATTATCTAACATTGAAGTTTTGGACTTAATAGTAAAAAATAGACCCGAAAAATTGGCTGCGTCTAAACTATCTCTAATAAGTGCTTGACCATATAATTTTCATTTTTCTATTAATTGTTTTAATTCTAGAGATTTAGTGTTTATAAATTTTTGTTTTGCTAAATCTTCAATTTTTAATGCTAATCCATATCAAATAGCAACATTAGTATTATCCATTAAAGTTTGATATATAAACTTTTTACCTAAAATATCTTCTTTTCATGTATCTCAAAAATCTTGATTATTTTTGTGGCCATTTTGTTTAATATATTGTGAAACTTTTTTATGTTCTTGGATTTCTCTTTTAATATTATCGATTTTATTTTCAATTAATTTTCTGTTTAATATACTCTGTAGTACTGAAGAAATATTTTCATGAAGTTGATTAGCTTCATGAAATAATTCCATAATTTCTCTATTGTATAACTTATAATATTCTTCACCATTATCAATTTTTTCAA
The DNA here is from genome assembly GCF_000019345.1 of Ureaplasma parvum serovar 3 str. ATCC 27815. NCBI lineage: Bacteria > Bacillati > Mycoplasmatota > Mycoplasmoidales > Mycoplasmoidaceae > Ureaplasma > Ureaplasma parvum. Next base: position 296,739 of record NC_010503.1, read on the forward strand.
AATAATTATGTTTTAAATTTTTAACATCAGATTTAATATTTTTGATTTTATTAGCTTCATCATTAATTGTTTTTTTATAAAGACCATCGTATGATTCAATCATTTTTTTATATCTTAATTTGATATCATCAATATTTTCATTATCAGGAATTTGATTATAATTAGTTAAAATTTCTTCAATATTATTTTTGATATGATCGATATCATGAATAATTTTGTTTTTATTTTTAAAATTTAAAAAATCGGCTTGTCTTTTTTTTATTAATTTAACAAAGTTATCAATTTTAATTAATCATGATTCATATTCTTGTGTTTTTTCTTTTAAAAGATAATTAAAATCTTTTATTAATTTATATAATTCATAATAAGTAAATGCTAATAATTCATTCTCACTATTTTCATTTAAATTTAAATTCACCAAGTAATTAATATAATTATTGATTATATCTGCTTTATTAAGAAGATAATTGTATTTATGATTATTTTTAAGAACAAAATCAACTTTAGAACTAGCTTCTTCTTTAATTTTCAAATAAAGATTAAAGAAATTTTTATTGTCTTCTTTTTTAATTTTTGTTAATGAGCAACTCAAAATTATAGGAATTGGTGTAACTATAACTCCTATAAATGATAATAAAAAAGTTCTTTTAAAATTTATTTTCATAATGTAAAATATCCATTAGTTTTAATATCATATATATATATATATATATTAGTTCTTTATATAAATACAGATATTGACTAATATGAATTATATTATATTTCTACACAAAAATTCAATTTAAATGTTTATTTAAAGTTAGGTATGAATTTAATAAAATCATTTACCTTTTTAAAAAACTAACTTTATTATTAAAGTTAGTTAGGTTTATTTTTATATTTCTTTATGGCATTTATTTATTAAAATTTTTCTTTTAATAATTAAATTATTCAACAATGCCTTGTAATACTGTTTTTCATAACTAATTTTTGTATTATTAATTTTTAAATTTGTTGATTGTATTTCTTGGTTTAATAATGCATAAGTTTTATTTTTATAATCAAAAGTACTACGTAGTTTTAAATATCTAAAATATTTGATAATTTCAAAAATACTTAAAGGTATTGCAAAAAGAACAAATGGAAGAATATTAAATCACTCATAACCGTTTATGTTGTATGGATTCATATTGAATATTTGATTTAAATGAGGAGTATAAGCGATAACAATAATCATAACTATTGATATTAATATTGAATAAACAACGTATTTACAGTTTTCTCAAAAATTAACGAATACTGAATGATTTGTTCTTAAGCTTAATGCATTAAACGTTAAGCTCATTCCCATAAAAACAAATGTTAAAGACGAACCAGCCATAATCGCTGTTTTTATGGTTAAAATTTTTTCATGAATAATATTGGAAATTTCGTGATTTTGCCCAAATCAACTTCATGTGTCTTGATATATCTTTTCAAGATTAGTAAGTTCTTTAAACTCGTTTCTCATTAGCATAAAGTCAAAATTAAAGTGTGAAGAAGCTCCTAAATAAAATAATAAAATAGAAATTAAACCAACAAAAAAACCATTGGTAAAAATAGTAGCTCACATTCTTTTATTAACAATCGGTGCTGATTTTTTTAATGGTTTGTGTCGCATTAAATTAACATCCGCTAAATGTAACCCTAATGCTATTCCAGGTAAAGTTTCAGCAATTACATTAATTCATAATATTTGTAGTGATGACATAGGATTAATTCCTAGAATAATAATTCCAAATATTAATGAAACTAATCCAGATAAATTAGTGATCAATAATAAAACAATAATACGTTTAATGTTGTCCATAATAGAACGTCCTAAACTAACAGCATTAATAATTGTTGCGAAATTATCATCAATTAATATCATATCACTTGATGCTTTTGAAACATCAGTTCCAGTTATACCCATTGCGCATCCAATGTCAGCAGCTTTTAGTGCAGGTGCATCATTGACACCATCTCCAGTCATACTTACTACTTTATCATGGTGCTGTCAAGCTTTAACAATACGGATTTTATCTGTTGGAGAAACTCGGGCATAAACACTATAACGATCAATATTATTTATTAATTCATTATCACTCATCATATTCAATTCATTACCATTCAAAACTTCTTGTCCTTCGTTTAAAATACCAACTTGTTTAGCAATGGCTGATGCTGTATTAATATGATCGCCAGTAATCATTATCGGACGGATTCCAGCTTTAATAGCAATTTTTACTGCCTCTTGTGTTTCAGGACGAGGCGGATCTATCATACCGATTAGACCAACAAATTCTAAACATTTTTCAAGTTCATCTTGGTTAAAATTAGTTGGTATAGATGATAGTTTTTTAATTGCAACACATAAAATTCTTAAAGCTTGTTTACTTAAAAAATCATTTGCTTCATAAACATCTTTTGTAATTGGATTTTGAACAATTTTGTCAATAGCATCAATTGCTCCTTTAGTAATTAAATAATAATCACTTTGATGTTTTACAACAACACTCATTAATTTTCGAGTTGAATCAAATGGAAATTCATGAATTCTAATAAATTCTTGATCTAATTTATATTTATCTATGTTTAATTTTAAAGCAGCTTCAATGATACAAGTTTCTGTAGGGTCGCCAATAAACTCATATTCTTGTTTTTTTTCATTAAAATTTTTAATTCCATTATTTGCTATAGTAGCTCATTTAATTAAATTAAAAACACTCTCATTATCAATTAAATCTGTTATTTTTAATTTATTAGTGAAAACTTTAGTAACAGTCATTTTGTTTTGTGTTAAGGTTCCTGTTTTATCAGAACAAATAACATTAGCACTTCCTAGAGTTTCAACAGCTGGCAAACGTTTAATTAAAGCATTTTGTTTTGCCATTTCTTTAATACCGAATGATAAAACAATTGTTACAATTGCCACAATTCCTTCAGGAATAGCTGCTATAGATAATGAAATAGCCATTATTAAAGCGGGATGTCAACTAATATTTCAATTTCCATCTCCAATTAAATAAATATAAATAATAAATACTGCAATACATAAAATAGAAGCAAATAGACCTATAATTTTAGATAACTTATTAATTTTTTTTTGTAAAGGCGTTAATTTAGTTTTTTGATCATTAATTAATTTGGCTATTTTACCAATTTCAGTATTCATACCGATATTAGTAACAATTGCTTTTGCTGTTCCATTAGTAATATATGTTCCAGAAAAAATTTGATTTAAACAGTCGCCAATTACTGT